>CAZHWA010000101.1:0-6901 GCA_964536175.1 uncultured Terricaulis sp.
CCTACTCGTCCTTTTCCATATGATCCACGAAAAAGCTTGCCGCGTCGTCACCTTCGGGCAGCGGCTCTTCGTCTGGACTCAGCTCCTCGCTGGGACGCGGCACGTCAATCTGTGCCGCGGCGCGGGGATCGAGGAGCCCAAGGCCCTTGAGATCATCCTTGCCCGGCAAAGCGTCAAGCGAGGCCAAGCCAAAGTGACTGAGAAACGCGTCCGTCGTGCCGAAGGTAAGCGGCCGGCCCGGCGTGCGGCGGCGCCCGCGCGGCCTGATCCAGCCAATTTCAAGCAGGAGTTCCATCGAGCCGCGCGAAAGGCTGACGCCGCGGATCTCTTCGATCTCGGCCCGGGTCACGGGCTGATGGTACGCAATTACCGCTAGCGTTTCGAGTGCGGCCCGCGGCAACCGCCGCGGCGCATCGCGTGTCTCGGCGAACAAGCCGGCCAGATCGGGCGCGGACTGAAACCGCCAGGCGCCGCCGGCCTCCACCAGCTGCACGCCGCGGCCGGCATAATCGGCTTTGAGCTTCATCAGCACCGCCGCGACGTCGACCGCAGGTCCCAGCTTCTCGCTGAGCTCCTTGGCCGTGATTGGCTCGCCGCCCGCGAACAGGAGCGCCTCAGCCGCGCGTACAGCGTCCTCGGATGGCGCGCCGGGCGCGCGCTCGGCGTCGAACGCGTCTTCGATGCGGCGCATCGCCTCTTCCAGCGGGGGACGGCCGTCAGAATTCATGTCGCCTCATTGTGAACCTTGCGCGCGCGCACGAACAGCGGCGCGAACGCGTCGGCCTGCCGCAGTTCCAGCCTGCCTTCGCGGGCAAGCTCCAGGGAAGCGCCAAACGTGGACGCCAGATAGCTCTCGCGCGGAGGCGCATCGGGGGCCTGATCGAGCGCAGGCGTCAGCGCGTCGATGGCGCGCCATTCCTCCAATCTCGCCAGCGCTTGTTCCAGCTTCTTGCGGGCCGCTTCGAGCGGATAGGCGCGGCGCACCGTTGTCGTGTAGGCGCGTTTGCGCACGCGCTTGGTGCGCTCTGCGCAATAGGCATTCAGCAATTCATAGAGATCGGCGCGCCAGACGGTGCGCTTCGTCAGCACCGTTGGCTGGGGCTGGCCATTCAGGAAGACGTCGCGGCCGAGCTGGGGGCTTTCGCCGAGGCGCTTGGCCGCCGCGCGCGCGAGCGCGAGATTCATCAGCTTCTTGCGCAGCGCCGCTTCCAGGTGCTGAGGATCGGGCTCATCCTCTTCGAGTTGCGGTTTGGGAATGAGCAGACGCGATTTGAGCAGCGCCAGCCATGCGGCCATCACCAGATAATCGCCGGCGATCTCCATATTGGCGGCGCGCGCCTCAGCGATGAAGGCGAGATACTGATCGGCAATCTCGCCTATGGAAATCTTGGCGATGTCGATCTTGTGGGCGCGCGCCAGCTCCAGCAGCAGGTGCAAGGGGCCCTCGAACGCATCCAGCGCCACATGCAGCGCCTCGCCGCCCTCGGCCTCCTCGGCTGCGGCGAGATCGAGTTCGGTCTGATCGGCGTCGCTCACGCGCTCTCGCCTAAAAGCTTGCGCAGACGCTTCCAACCGCTTTCTGCATCGAAGACGTGTGGCGCCCGCTTGGCGAAACTCTCGACCGCGCGGGCGCGCACCAGCGAGATCCCCTCCAAAGTCCCGCATCCTTCCGCGGTTTGCAGCATGTCCTTCAGTACGCCGGAACATTGCAGAACAACGTCGCAGCCGGCGCCAAGCGCCGCCTCGGCCCGCTCTTTGAGGCCGCCGTTCAACGCATATTGCAGAGCGTGCATGTCGATGTCGTCGCTCATGAGCAAGCCGTGAAAGCCAATGCGGCCGCGGATGATCTCAGCGATCACCCCGGCTGAGCAGGTCGCCGGCCGATCGGCGTCCCAAGCCTCGAAAACGATATGGGCGGTCATCGCCGCTTCGGCATCGGCCAACGCCGCAAACGGCAGAATATCGGCCGCAAGTTCGCTGTCGGATGCGCTGACGCGCGGCAGGGACAAGTGGCTGTCAGCCGTGGCGCGGCCGTGGCCTGGCATATGTTTGATGCAAACGGCGACGCCGCCCTCGTGCAGCCCTTCCAGAGCGGCGCGGCCGAGCAGCGCGACCCGCTTGGGTTCATCGGAGAACGCGCGGTCACCGACGATCTTGTCGCTGCCTTCGACGGGCACATCCAGCACCGGGGTGAAATCGCCGTCGATGCCGATCGCCTTCAATTCGCCGGCGATCAGGCGATGGCCGAGACGTGCGGCTTCGAGCGCGGCGATATTATCCCGTTCGAACAGCTTGCCGTAGCGGGCGGCCGGCGGCCAAACCGGCCATTCCGGCGGCTTAAGACGCGCCACGCGTCCGCCCTCCTGGTCGATCCAGACGATCGCATCGCGGGCGACGGCATCGCGCAGACTGGCGCAAAGGGCGCGCACTTGTTCGCGCGACACGCACGCTTCGCGGAAGAGAATGAACGCCCAAGGCTGCGCATCGCGGAAAAACGCGCGCGCTTCGTCGTCGAGTTTGGCTTGACGCAGGCCGAATGCGCAGGAGAGCATGCCCGCTCCTTAACGCGCCGCGACGATGCAGTCCTGCCCCATTTGCCGAATGCGCTCGCAAAAGCGGGAGGCGTTGGCGCGGTCGGCGAAATAGCCGGCGCGCACGCGGAAATAGATCCCGCGCGGGCCGAGGTCGGCGCGCTCCACGTCGAGCCGGGCCTGTTCAAACAAATCCGGGGCGCGGGATTCGTACCGACTCCAGGCCGGCTCGATCGCCGCTTCTGACTGCAGCGCCGCCAGCTGGGCCACATAGCGCCCGTTCGAGGCAAAGGTGGGCGCAGGCGCAAGGCGCGGCGCGCCGGTGGCGGTGGCTTCCGCCGCTTCAGGCTGGGCCCCCGCCGGCGTCTCGGTCTCCGGCTCCGTCAGGGCGAGGCGCTCGCGCGGATCGAGGTCGCTCATTTCGGGAGGCGGCGCCACCTTGTATGGGCCAGGCGCCGAAATCCGCGGCACGTCCGGGCCGGTGTAGAGCTGCCAAACAAACCCGCCGAACGCCACAGCGATCACCAGCATCAAGATGTAGATGGTGCGGGCGTGACGCGACTGCTCGTCGTACGCATGCATGCGCGGATCGTAGCGAGTGCTCAATGTGGAACTCCGGACGGAATCGCGATGGCAAGATTCAGTTTACCATGCTGAGGCGTTGAGCAGTCGGCGGCCAGCATTCGGATCGCCAACAGAACGATCTATTGCTGCGTAGCGCCAATTGCCTACCGCGGCGCTAACGATCCAGGGTGAAGAGTCGGCGGTGTTCGTCGATGGCGAAGTCGTCCGTCATGCCGGCGATGTAGTCGCAGACTCGGCGCGCCGTCTTCTGCCCGCCGGGGCCGTCGCCGCCCTTCTGCCAGTCCGGCGGCAGTATTTCCGGCTCGGCCAGCAGAAGCTCGAACAGGTCACGCAGGATACGCTTGGCGTGGCTGCGCGAGCGGTTGACCTTCCAATGCCGGTACATGCGCGCCATCAGAAAGCGGCGCAGCACCGCCTGCTCGTCGTTCATGCGGTCGGAAAACCCGATCAACGGCTTGCCGGCCGCGCGCACCTCTTCGACGGTCTGCGGCTTTGCCGCGCTCAACCGGTTTGAGGACTCCGCGACGAGATCCTCAATCCATACCCCGATCAGACGGCGGATGGCTTCGGCAATCGCTCTGCTCTGCTCAAGACCGGGGTAGTCGTTCTCGACGGTCGCCAGCACCCGCGCCACCATCGGCACCTGCTCACGCAAGTCGACGAGCGTGAAGAGGCCGGCGCGCAGGCCGTCGTCGATGTCATGATTGTTGTAGGCGATGTCGTCGGCGTGCGCGGCGACCTGCGCTTCGAGGCCAGGCCACGATGCAAGTTCAAGGTCGTGCTGAGCGACGTATTCCTGGATCGCGACCGGCAAATCCTGCAGTGTCGCGCCGTAGCGGATCAACGGCCCGTTATGCTTGACGACGCCTTCGAGCGTCTCCCAGGTGAGATTGAGGCCGTCGAAACTCGGATACTTGCGCTCCAGCTTCGTCAGCACGCGCAGCGTCTGGGCGTTGTGATCGAAGCCGCCATACGTCTCCATACAGGCGTCGAGCACGTCCTCGCCGGTGTGGCCGAAGGGCGGATGGCCGAGGTCGTGCGCAATGCCGAGGCACTCGGCGAGATCGTCATCGAGCCCCATGCGCCGCGCCACCGCGCGGGCGATCTGCGCGACTTCCAGCGAATGGGTGAGTCGTGTGCGGTAGTGATCGCCCTCGTGGGCGACGAACACCTGGGTCTTTCCCTTGAGGCGGCGGAAGGCGCTCGCATGCACAATGCGGTCGCGATCCCGCTCGAACGGGGTGCGGGTGCGGCTGTCCGGCTCGGGATAAAGGCGGCCGCGCGAACATGACGGATCGGTAGCATACGGCGCACGCGGCGGGCGCTCGACCGGCGGTGCGGAGGCCGGTTTCGGCGCGCGCGTCCGTCTGGCTGGTTTCTGCCCGTCCGCCACGAAACAGCTTCTCCTCAGCGTCAGAATGAGACCTTATATGGGTCCTGCCCGCTTGAGAAACCGCCCAAGGCGTTGCGTTAACGAATGACTGACGTGTTCATCTCCGCCGCTGCTGCTTCGCAGATCAAGGCCGTGGTCGCCGACCAGCCTGCCGGCGCGGGCTTGCGCGTGGCCGTCGAAGGCGGGGGCTGTTCGGGATTTCAATATGAGATCCAGGTCGCCCCGGCGCCCAATCCAGACGACACCGTGATCGAACGCGACGGCGCGCGCCTATTCGTCGATCCGGTCTCGCTGCCCTACTTGTTGGGATCGGAAATCGATTGGGTCGATGAGCTGATCGGCGCCTCGTTCAAAGTGAAGAACCCCAACGCCAGGTCGTCATGCGGCTGTGGCGTGAGCTTTTCCATCTAGCGCCATGTTCCGGCGCATCTCCAAACTCGATCGCGGCCTCGATGCTTTCGAGCGCGGCGAGTGGAAGCGCGCCCGCCGGCTGCTTGAGGACGCACTGGCGGAGGAGGATCGGGCCGTCGGGCGCTACCGTTTGGGCCTGCTGTATTGGCGCGGACTCGGCGGCGGCGCCGACAAGGCGGCCGCTGCAGCGTGCTTCGCGCGCGCCGCCGATGACGGGCTGCCCGGCGCCCAGACTGCGTATGGCGTGGCGTTGCGCGCGGGCGTCGGCGTGGCCAAGGACGTCGAGCGGGCGCGTGAGCAGTTCCGCGCCGCCGCAGGCGCCCAGGACGGCGAGGCGATGGTGCAATTGGCCTCACTCTCCGATCCTGAGGAGGCGCGCTATTGGCTGCTGCGCGGCGCCGAAAACGGCTACGCACCGGCGATGCTGCATTTGGCGGACCTGTTGATGGAGCGCGACCCGATCGATGCCCTCGCGTGGCTGTACGCCGCCGTGTCGCTTGCCGGTGACGACGCCGCCCGCAAGCGAGCCGCGGCGTTGGCGTGCGAACTTACGGCAAAGGAGATCGAAGAGGCGCAGAAGACTGGGCGGCTTTACACGAAGGAAATCCAGCAGCGCCGCAAGCGGCGCTGATTGCGAACCCGTGCTGCGTGGTCAATGTTAGGCGGACGATGCCATGTGCCCGCGCCCCGCTCCCCTTTACTGACAACCGGTTTCGATCATGAACGTCAGCGACGCGCTCAGGGCGCGCATCTCGATCCGCGCCTTTAAACCCGACCCGGCGCCTGAAGCGTTGGTGCGGGAGATCCTCGAGGTCGCGCGCTACGCACCGTCCGGAGGTAATCTGCAGCCGTGGAAAGTGGTCGCCGTCGCGGGCGCCGCGCGCGACGCCGTCATCGCGCTCGCGCAAGCCAACCTGCCTGGCGAAGAAGACGATCGACCCGTTTATCCGCCCAATCTCTGGGAGCCCTACCGGTCGCGCCGATTCAAGGTGGGCGAGGACATGTACGCGCTGCTCGGCATCCCGCGCGATAACAAGCCGGCGCGGCTAATGCATCTGGCGCAGAACTTCACCTTCTTCGGCGCGCCGGTCGGCCTGTTCTTCGTCATCGATCGGCGTATGGGACACGGCCAGTGGGCGCACTTGGGCATGTTCATGCAATCGGTCGCCCTGGCGGCCATCGAACGCGGCGTGCAGTCCTGCATGCAGGAGGCATGGGCGCGCATGCGCGCGCCGCTGCACGCCCATTTCGGGCTGGACGCGAACGACATGGTGTATTGCGGCATGGCCCTCGGCTACGCCGACATGAGCCAGCCGGTGAACAGACTGCGCAGCGATCGCGCCACAGTGGACGAGTTGGCCACGTTCCACGGCTTCTGATTACAAGCTGGCAAGCTCCTGGCCCGCGCCGGCCGGCGCTCTACCTCACCTTCGTCGGTTCTTCAGCACCAGAGGAGGGTTCGCCATGGGTCTGTTCAATTTCGGCCGCGATCGCGGCAAAGAGCCAAAAACGCCAATCCGCCATGGCGCTGAGCAGGCAAACGCCTCGGAGATCGCCCAGATGCTGCGCGACATCGGCATCACCATCGAGGACGGCAATATCTCGGTGCGCGGCGATGAGGTCACCATTACGGGCAAAGCCAGCGACGCGGCCGAGCGCGAGAAGGCCATTCTGGTAATTGGCAACACCAAGGGGGTGGCCAAGGTCAACGACCGGATCACGGTCGCCAATCAGACGCCGCAGGGCCAGTCGCAATTCTACGAGGTCAAGTCCGGCGACACGCTGTCGAAGATCGCCAAGCAATTTTATGGCGACGCCAACAAATACAGCGCCATCTTCGAAGCCAACCGGCCGATGTTAAAAGACCCGGACGAGATCTATCCCGGGCAAACGCTGCGCATTCCCAAGCAACATTAGGTGGGATCGCGTGTTCGCGCATTGCCGATGACGCCGTCCTCGACGAAGTCGACGATCGCGAACA
>CAZHWA010000102.1:0-6832 GCA_964536175.1 uncultured Terricaulis sp.
ATCTCGAACGCTGCGAACGCCGAGGTTGGGAAGTGGCCGGCGAACTCCCGCGCCAACTGCGATCCATCGTGCGCCTGGTGAATGAGCATGGCGACAAGTTCGCCGAGGCCGGGATTGTGACCGACGATGACAACGCTGTCGGCGTCGCTGGCGGAAAACGCATCCCAGATGCCCTCTGGTGCGGCGTGATAGAGCGCCTCTTCGAAGCGCGTTTCCAGAGCGAAATTCTGCAAACCATGCTCGGCTGTCTGGCGCGTACGCTCGGAGGTCGACACCAGCGCCAGCGTCGGCTTCAGCTCGGCGTCTTCCATTGCCGCGCCCGCGAACGCCGCTTCGCGCCGGCCCCGGCCGGTGAGTCCGCGCGCCCGGTCGCTATCGGCCTCATGCGGACGCACGGCCTTGGCGTGTCGGAACAGGATCAGCGTTCGCATGCGCGCCAGTCTGGCGTGTTCGTCTCAATCCGCAATGGCCGCTTTGCGAGGAGCGGCCGCGCGCGTTATGCGGTTGTCCCTCAGGATTCGCAGATGACCGACCTTGCTACGCTCGCCGCCGCCGCCAAAGCTTGGCCTTTCGAACAGGCGCGCCTCGTCGTTGAGCGGCTCAAGAAGCAGCCGAAGGACGTTGTCGTCTTCGAGACCGGCTACGGACCGTCCGGCCTGCCCCACATCGGCACCTTCCAGGAGGTCGCGCGCACAACGATGGTGCGGCATGCCTTCCACGTACTCACGGAAGGCAAGATCAAGACACGGCTTATCGCCTTCAGCGACGACATGGACGGCCTGCGCAAGGTGCCGGACAACGTCCCTAACAAGGATCTGCTGCACGCTAATCTGCACAAGCCGCTGACAAGAGTTCCGGATCCTTTCGGCTGCTGCCAGAGCTTTGCCCATCACAACAACGCGCAGTTGCGCGCCTTTCTCGACGGTTTTGGCTTCGACTACGAATTCATGTCGTCGACAGAGCAATATACCTCAGGCGCATTCGACCGGACGCTGTTGACCATGCTCGACCGCTACGACCAGGTGATGGCGATCATGCTGCCGACGCTGGGCGAAGAGCGACGCGCCACTTACTCCCCGTTCCTGCCCATCAGCCCCAAGACCGGACGGGTGCTGCAGACGCCGACGCTCGCGCGCAATTTCGACAAAGGCACGATCACGTTCGAAGACGAAGACGGTGCGCGCACCGAGGTGCCCGTCACCGGCGGCGCCGTCAAAGTCCAGTGGAAGCCGGATTGGGCGCTGCGCTGGACGGCGCTGGGCGTCGATTACGAAATGTCCGGCAAGGATCTGATCGACAGCGTTCAGCAAAGCTCGAAAATATGCCGCGTGCTGGGTGGAACCCCGCCGGAAGGCTTCAATTTCGAACTCTTCCTGGATGAGCAGGGCCAAAAGATCTCGAAATCCAAGGGCAATGGCCTAACGATCGACGAGTGGCTGCGTTATGCGCCGCCGGAGAGCTTGGCCTATTATATCTATCAAAAGCCGAAGACGGCGAAGCGGCTCTATTTCGATGTCATTCCAAAGGCGGTCGACGAGTATCTTTCCTTTATCGACGCCTTTCCGAAGCAGAACCAAGCCGAGCAGCTCGAGAACCCGGTGTGGCACACGCACTCGGGCCATCCGCCCGCGCCTGAGATGGCGGCGCAGTACCAGGCCAACCCAACCGTTGCGCCGGCGACGATCACGTTCGCGCTTCTGCTCAATCTCGTCGCCGCCGCGAATGCGGAGACGAAAGAACAGCTCTGGAGGTTCATCGGCAAGTACGCGCCGGGCGCCTCGCCTGACACCCATCCTATGCTCGACCGGCTCTGTGGCTACGCAATCGCCTACTACGAGGGCTTCGTGAAACCTACGAAGCGCTTCCGCGCGGCCACGGAAAAAGAGCGCGTCGCCTTCGAAGATCTGATCGCGCGCTTCGACGCGCTGCCGGCCGACACAACCGATGCCGAGACGATCCAAAGCGAAGTCTACGCCGTCGGCAAAGCGCACGCCTTCGAGCCGCTCCGCGACTGGTTCAAGGCGCTTTACGAAGTTTGCTTTGGCCAGGAAACAGGCCCGCGCTTTGGCAGCTTCGCCGCCATTTTCGGCGTGCGCGAGACGGCGGCGCTCTTGCGCAAGGCGCTGGCGGGCGAGTTGCTGCGCGCTGCCTGAACGCCAGGACCGATTCAATCTGAGGTTGGTTGTGAGTAAAATGCTGCCGCCGCTTGCTCGCCGTCCATGGGCATGGACGGGGCGGAACAACATCGCGCTGCAACTTCGCTCGACCCGGGGCAGCTGGAAGACGCCCGCCTGGGCTTTCATCGCGCATATCCGCGCCGGTCAGCCAAACGCACGTTCTATGTCACCCAGCTTGTCGCCATAGCGGCGCTGGCCGCTGGCCTCGTGTGGGCGGCGCGCTCCGCCCCGGCGTTGACCTGGAACGTCTTCCACTATGGCGCGCTTGCGCTGTTCGGCCTGGCCATCATCTGGCGCTTCGCCGCCGCGTCGAATTTGAAGCCGCTGCTTTGGCGCCTGGCCGCCCCGGCGACGTGTCCGGTCTATACAATCCTCTGTCCGCTCTACCGCGAAGCCAATGTGGTTCACGAGCTGGTCGCATCGCTGCGGCGTCTCGACTATCCGCAGCATGCGCTGCAGCTGCTTCTCCTCGTCGAGGGCGACGACCCCGACACGATAGAGGCAGCGCTGGCGGCCGCTGCAGGAGCTCAGCACATCGAGGTCATCGTTGTGCCGCCGGCAGCGCCGCGCACCAAGCCGAAGGCTCTGAACGCGGGGCTCGCACGCGCGCGCGGCGAATATCTGGTGGTCTATGACGCGGAAGATCGGCCGCATCCGCAACAGCTGCGCGCCGCACTGGCCGCTTTTGAAGATGGCGGCGAACGGCTGGTTTGCCTGCAAGGGCCCCTCAACATCGACAATGCGGACCAGTCCTGGATCGCGCGGCAGTTCGCGGCCGAGTACGCGATTCAGTTCCGCGAAATGCTGCCGATGCTGGCGCGGCTGGGCTTGCCGTTGCCGCTCGGCGGCTCGAGCAACCATTTCCGCACCGCCGCGCTGCGCGCAACCGGCGGCTGGGATCCGTTCAACGTCACCGAGGACAACGCTCAGAACTCACTGATTTTGCTAAGTAATTTCCAGAGGGATTTTACTCATCCCATTCGCGTCCCGTTGAAAGCCTAGGGAAAGCAAGGGCTTGAAAGGGCAGCGAAAAATCGTTTGGGACGAGGGATTCATTTAACGTCACCGACTACACGCGCCATTTTCTCTTGCAGACTCAGTGAGTTGTGCGTGTACGCGAGGCCAAATCCCATTAGCGTCTCAAACCAAACAAACCTGTGGATAAGTGGTCGCGGAGCGTGGGCTCGCCGACGTCCTGTGAGCCTACGGGCTCAAGTCGACGCATCCGGGTGGTGAGCCGGCTGGCCACGGACAACCGCTCGGGGACCCCCCGCGAGGCTATTACTGGTGATCTCTAACCTGGTCATGTGGCGCACTTTCTAGAGCTGACGATCCAGCAAGCGCCCTTCCGCAGAGTTGCGCACGGTCCGCGCGCGCGTGAACTCGTCGAGCGAGCGCATCGTGTAGCGCACCGAGCGACCCAGCTTCACGAACATCGGCCCCTTCCCCAATCGCCGCCAGGCCTCGAGCGTTTTCACGCTGACCGACAATAAGGCGGCGGCTTCATCAACCGTCAGGCGCCGGTCTTCGTGGCTTACCTCCGCATTGGATCGGAGCACTTTAGTGGGACGCGGCGACGGCTTGCGCCTCACAAGTGGTGCGATTGTCGTCGAAGGTGGAGCAAGCGCGGGCTCGTGGGGCAACAGCTTGCATACAGGTCCAGTCGGGGCGCACGGCTGCACCGGCGCATCCGCAAATGCGAAGGCCAGTTGGTCCGCCGATGTGTGACGCTTGGGCTTGCGCGCGAGTTTCATCGTGGAGACTGCTGGTTAGGCTCGCATCGTGCGCTAATTCGGTGCGGCAACGAAGCGGATTAGTCCCGCGGTTGAAGAGACGCCTGGCCCGGCGCACGTTGGTGCGCGCGCCCGATGGAAACATGATCCAACGCGCACACAGATTGGTGATCTCATCTTGGCGCATGGCGTTGCACCATGTGTCCACCGCCGCGTTGTACGGTGTTGCCGCGCGTTGTTGCGCGTTCGGCCTCAATTCGCGCCCCAAGTGAAATGCTCAGCGCTCCAGACCGAGCGACGGCGTGGCTTTGATCTTTCCGCTTGCGATCGAGATCGAATAGCTCTTGTTGATGGCAAGCTGCTGTCCCGCCGCGAGCGGCGCCAGGGCGACGCCATCATTGCGCTCGAGCATGGCGACCCGTCCTTGGTGGAGCACCTTGAAGCCGCGCAGGGTCCATTCGCGCTCCAGGCCGTCGTCAATCGCTATTGCGCGCTTGCCCACCCGTTTCGAGAACGCGCGCGTCTCTTGAGCAAGCTCGGCCTCACGCAGGCGCTTGAGCGCGCCTGGCTCAAACTCGAACCGGCCGGTCAAATCCCTGCCGCCGCTTTTCTCGCGCTCGTGCCAGGCGATCCGTTGCGCCAGCGCGTCCTTCACCGCCGGTGTCGATGGCAATTTGCCGGCTTCACCTGCAATCCCTCGCGCCAGTTCGCGATCAAGCTCGGTCTCGGCGCGGGCCGCCACCTGAGTTTCGAGCGGGAGGGCTGAAAGCGTGTGAACCTTCACCCGGTTGCCACGCCCGCTATGCTGGTGCGGCTCGATCGCGACGAGACCCCCGGGCTCGATGCCAGCGACGGCTCGCGCGCGGACATTGACGAAGACAGGACCATGGGCCGGACTACGAACGATCGCGTAGGCCTTGCCTGGCCCATCGCCGCGCCGGCCGATCTCGACCACCTCCCCGGCAAAGCGGCCCATTGAAGGTCGATAGAGGCGCAGCTTCCCCTCGCCCGGCGCCAGCTCGCGCCCCAGCCTGCGGCGAATGTCGAGCCCGCGGCCGATCTCCTGCAACCGCGCGGTCCAATCGGGTTCAAACCGGAAGCGACCGCGCTTTCGCTCGTGCGCCAACCCCATGTGCGCCAATTCCCCAACCCGGTTTCGCAAGGCCGCGCGAAGTACGGGCTCGAACCTCCGCCCGACCGCCTGGATACGGATGTCGGCATTGGTCTTGATTTCGGCTTCAAGGAGCTGGTCCAGCCGAGTCTGACGCGCGGCGCGCGTCTCGCGATCGAGGGCTAGGCGCTCGTCCTCCGGACCGCGATTGCCGAGCATCTCGGTGGCCACGTCACGCGCGGCGTGCCGCAAGCCGCGGCCGACATAGTCGCGGGGCAGCAGTAAGTCGGGTCCATCGCGCCGACGGCCGCGCAATATGATGTGGACGTGCGGGTTGTCGGTGTTGTGATGGTCGACCGCAACCCAATCGAGCGGCGCGCCCAGGTCGCGCTCCATGCGCGCCATCGTCGCGCGGGTGAAGTCCTTCAGATCCTCGATGCGCGTCCCGCTCTCGGGCGCTAGCATCAGCCGGAAGTGGCGCTTGTCGTTCTGCGCCCACTCCTCAAGGCGCGGGTGCGCTTCGACCTCGTCGTGATCGCGATCATAGAACTGGCCCTTGTCTTCATCGGGTCCAGCGCCGTCACGCTCTAGGTACTTGCCATGCGCGATGAGCCGGCCCGCGGCGCCCGCGCCGTGACCCTGATAGAAGACCGTCGCGACCACGCGTTGGCGCGGATCCGACGCGAATGCGGTTTTCCCGCCTCGAAGGCGAGCGCGGCGCCCGCTCCCCTTCCGCTCCGACATGAGCTTGGAGAGCTTGGCGCCGAGTCCGCCGCTGCGTGCATGTTGCGTCTGCGCGCGTTTGTGCACTTTGCCCTTGAGGGCGTCGTCGTCGCGAAAGACGCGGAGCTCGCGCGCGGCGCTGAACTCGTGGTCGCGATCATTCGGCCGCATCAGCGGCGAAGCAGCCAACAGCTCCGAGATCGATGCCTTTGGCATTTTGCGGCGGCGTTCGACATTGAAATCGCGCCGTTGCGGCGCCCTTCACGGCGCTAGAATCCGCGATGCCGCGCAAAAACGCTAGGCGCTGCAAGCCTCAGACGAAAACCTGCGGCAGCCTTTATCTTGCTCTCCACAACCTGATCGCCCCAGCTGTCATTCGCGCTTCATTTGCACCATCTCTTTTGTGCGCCAGCGCGTTGTTGGCGGACGTATCCCCGTGTCGCACAGCGTTATCTGACGTTGGCGACACGATCAGAGTCTGCGCCACACGCCCTCGATCAAATCGACGCTTACAGGGCCCCAATAGCGTCCGTCGAAGCTGTCGTCGGTATCGCCTAAGAGGAGAACTTCGCCGCGAGCCAAGACGCGGCAGCCGCGCCAGCCGGCTGGTCGGGGATGACCGTCGTCATCAGCAGAAGGAAGAATGGCTACCGCAGCAGCACGGTGACGACGATCATCGTCGCCACCGCCACCGCCATCGTCGTCGACGCTGGCTAGGGCGTGTTGCTGCTCATCGTCGGCGCCGAGGACGGTGGTGTCGTTGCCGTTGACGACAAGGCGTCGGCCATCGCCACAGACATGGGCGCCGGCGCCGGCTGCTACGCGTTTGATGAATCGATCGGAGGCGTCCTCGAAGCTGCGCCGGCGCGCCTCCTCCGGCGCCACGTCCCGCGCCCGGACGGTGACGAAAGCGCCGACGGTCACCGGCGCGCTGGTGCGGACGTAGAAGCCCACCGGCACCGACGGGCTGTGATTGTAAAGCACGAGGTCGTGCGGCGCGGCGGCCGCGGCCGCCGCCAGCGCCGCCACGGCGCCGGCCAGCAGCAGGACAGATTGGTGTCGCGCGAACATTTCGGCCAGCCAAGCAG
>CAZHWA010000103.1:0-6823 GCA_964536175.1 uncultured Terricaulis sp.
TGCGCACCAAGATGGGCGCGCTCAATCGTTCACGTACCATCGCGCTCTCAATGCCGGCCCTGCAAATTTGCAGGCGGTGAAGCGGCGCGGGGAGCACGTATTTCCCTCCTCCGTGGGCGATCAGCCGCTCGTCGGCGTCAATCGAGCCTGGGAGAAGGTTCGCGTCCTCGCGGGGATCCCCGACGTGCGCCTGCACGATCTCCGGCACAGCTTTGCAACCTTCGCCGTAGAAGCCGGGGCTTCGCTCTATCACATCGGTCGCGCGCTCGGTCACGCCAAAACCTCGACAACGGAGCGCTATGCGCACCCTTCCGACGCCGGCGCTCGGGCCGTTGCGGCAGCGGTGGGTAACAGATTTCGTTCGGATGCGGGGCTCATCGTCACTGCGGACGAGCCTGCTCAACTCGCATTCTCCTTTGAATCTTCCGAAACGTGACCGACCTGTGGCTGACTAGCTTCAGCAAGCGTGCAGAGAACACCTGCCATGGACTCCACGCCTAATCCATCATCGCCTTCATCGCGAAGCAGCGCTGACCCGAGAGGGGGTCGACTACAAGTTCATCCTGGGCCAGCGAAGCTTAAGGGCTTCGTTCGAGGCGCTGTCCCTCCCCAGACTAGCCCTCGTGGTCAGCAACCTCGTCATCTTCGTTGCTGTCTTTGCTAGGCGGCGATGCGCGAGGTCCCAAATCGTGGCGATGCCGCGTTCGGGGCTGCCGGTCCCTTCACCCAGATCGAGCCATGGTCGTTTTGGCGATGGAGCGGCCGTTCCATCATGTCGTTGTGATCTTTTGGCGCGTAGTCGATCGCTCCGCGATGAAGAAATCTTTGATCGGGTGCGGGTCTGTTCGTGTCGATGTCGTTACGGCTTTTCGCTTCGCCCAGCGTGGTAGAGTGGTAGGATGGGACAAAGGGCGTGTGAGGGACCATACCCGGATGAGTGGCTATTCCTTACGCACCGCACTCACCGTGCGCCCTCGAACGACGCTCGAGGGGCGGGCCTTCGGGGACCCGCCCTTCGACTTCCTGTGTTCCTAATCGACGTTCGTCAGTGGCAGTATTGCGGCGTCGAGCGCGCGTGAACCGAGCTTCCGTAACAGCGTCGGGGTCGCCGAAGATCGCGTCCGTATTCCTGCAGACGACGACCCCCTTCAACCGAGAAGCGGCGGCTATTGTCGTAAAAGTCTCGTCCGAAGTCCCGGGCGGCGCGTCCGCAGGAGTAGCCGCAAACACGGCGCCCGGCGTTTCCGTAGACGGCGCCAACGCCTTCGCGTGCGTAACCTGAATACCGATCCACGCGCGGATCGCTCTGATAGCTTGGCGGACCGTAATAGCTCTGCGCGTGAGCCGCGGTCGGTGCGGCGATGGCGACCGCCAAAGCAGCGAGGCCGATGCGGATGAGTGAGCTGGGGCTGGACATTTTCTTCTCCTTGGCGCGGCGGTGGTTGCTTCTCCGCCGTGCCGAGAAGGTCTCACGCGAGGCGGCATCCTGCCCAGGCAGCGCCCACTTATCGCTGCAAGCCCACATCGATAAGGACCCGCGCGATAGGAAAGTGTCTGCCGCTGAGCAAGAATGATCCGGTCATCAAGTTGAGGAATGCCAGTGCCCTATGACCTCGCCGATCCGGTGCTCGCTCAGTTCTTGCGCGAGCGCATTCGCCGCGACCGGTCTTTTACATACGAAGGGCTGGCTGCGCGGGCGACCTCCATGTTCGGCGCACGGAATGCGCCAGGCGACACGACTCTCAACAAATGGGTCGATGTTCCCACCCTGATTACGAAGGACAAGGCGCAAAAGCTCCTTCAGGTCACCGAGTTGGAGGCGGAGTGGGAGCGGTTCAGCGCCGGACTAGACTCGCGCTTTCGCATAAGCGGTGCGTTTGACTACGAGTCCCGAGAACGCGGTTTGATACGGGAACTGGACCTTACTGCTGTGCGCGCGGCCGACATTGATCCACTCCAAGTGGCGGCAGACCTCGTCGAGATCGACATCGGCCTTTTCGCCGGCATGGGCAGCGCCGACTCCATCGGAACGATCGACAACTGGCACAAGGTGATCGTTGCCTATCCAGATACATGGCGCGTCTTCGTCGATGAGGGCGGTCGCGTTCTCGGTTACTGGCTCTTCGTGCATCCGCGGCGTGATGTTTTTTTGGAAGCTTGCTTCGGCAACTACCCCGAAGACCAGATCACGCCTGACACGCTTTGCGAGCTCACGAGCCAGCCAGTGAACATGTACGGGCCGGGGATGTACGTCCGCGCTGAGATTGCGAAGGAATGGGAGCAGAAGGTGCTTGGCGCCAACATCCAGCTCTCGTTCCTCTATAATTTGCGACGTCTGGAAAGCGAGAACATTCACCTCAGCGAAATCTGTTGCCCCGTTTACTCGGCTTTCGGTCAGAAGATCGTCGAGAAGTTTGAGCTTCAGGCGATGCCCGAACATGTCTCAGAGCGATACGCAAAACACATGCGTTGGGAGCGCCGGACGACCTCCGGCGTTACGCTTCCTGCCGTCTATCACGGGTTCATCGATCCAGACCTCCGCCGCCGGGCCGGACTGGTTGGAGCCTAAATCCCGATCACCCACGCTGAGTGCTAGCCGACCTGAATCGCACCATCAGCATTCGGTCTCATCAAGACGCGGTGGATTTTTCAATTGGCCGCGCGCTCGGGCACACCGAGACCTCGAGCACAGAGTGGTATGCCACCCCTCCGAGGCCGGCGCCGGCACCCGCGCGGTAGCGTCAGAGGTAGCGACACGGTTCGCTGGTAAGGCGGCGCCCGCCACGTTGGCTGTCCCGGCCGGTGAAGCTGAACGACAGCTTTCCCTACCACTACTGCTGCGTGACAGCTTTTTGCCTGTCGACAGGCGACGAGCGCGCCATCCCTTTGGCTGGGACTGATGATCCGCATCACGAAGAAGAAGAACAGCATCAGTGTGACGGTGGTGACCACCATCATCACAGGAGCTTCACCTCGCCGGCGCCGACGTGCTGTTGCACGTCGGCCGTATGCCGACCACGCGACCACCTCGGGCAGCGCCTTTGCCACATCGCCCGGCCAGCGGGGCTCGAACAGCGTCGACCGGCTCAAGGTCGTCTTGCTACCAGCGCTTTGGGGGCGACTTTGGCGTCGGCGGAATTTCCACCCCAAAGAAAAACCCTTACAAAACAACGCGCCGAGGCGCGGCTTTGGGGGCTGATTTGGGGGATTCCGCCATTCCCCCTCAAACCCCCGTGCCGGCCGCGTGCCAGCGGGCCCGTCTCCGCTGGCCCCGCACCTCCGCCACGCCCTCGGCCCGCAGCTCCTCAAGCCGGCTCTTCACATAGTCGCGAGACCGGCCCGGCAGGACCTGCATCAACTCCTGCATGGCCGCCCCCGCCTCGCCCGCCTGCTCCAGGTGCTGGCGCAGCAGCGCCTTTTCCGCGCCTCGGGCGAGCCCCCTCTCGCGGGTGTAATGAGGCCTCTCGCCCGCGAAGGCGCGGTAGCGCTGGGAAAGGATGAGCTTGCCTCGCCCGGTACGCTCCAGGGCGCCGACATCTACCAGCAAGGCCGCCCTATCTTTGAGCGTCGCTGGCACAACCTGACCACGGCGCGCCAGGTCAAGCACGAGAAGATCAGCTGTGGTGAACGTCCGCTCGCCTTCCTCGCCCAATTCCTCAAGGAAACGGATGAATGCAGGGTCCGCCGCCTCACCTTGCAGCTCGAGCACGACAGCATGCGCGTCGGAGCGTGAGTAATCGGGCAGCGGCTTCGACGTTTCGATGCAACGTCTAAACATGAGGTCGGCGCCTTGGCCCGATCGTTCCACGAGACCGCAGCGCTTAAGCGCTTCGGCCAAGCGGCGGTTGCGCGGGTTCTGCCGGTCGAGGATGTTCTCCGGCGTCACGCCGCGCGGAAATCCGCCGGGGCTCATGATTTCGATGCGCGATGGATACATGCGAATCCAGCACGAGGACGGATCCTCGTAATCGCGGTGACAGACCGCATTGAGAATGGCCTCCCGGAGCGTGTTCTCGTCGAAGGCCACGATGTCCTCTCGAAACAGGCCCATCCGCAATTGCTGCACGGTGTTGCGCGCGTTGATCCGCTCCCAGGCCTCATCGAGCCACAAAAGCAGGCCGGCCCGAAATTCCCGCCGCTCGGAGAAGCCGACATCGGTGTCGCGGGCGCGATATTCGAATACCAATTCCGCATGCGCGAGCCGCCGCGCCAGCGCGCGCTCCGAACCGAGCAGGATGATCGCCGCATTGGTGATCGCGCCGTCGATCATGAGCTCCGCCCCCTCCAGCAGCTGCGCATCCGCCCAGCCATGGTTAGCAATTGCAGGTTCGCGCTTGGTCCAGAGCTCACGGAATCGATCTATTGCGCCTTGATCTAGATCGCCCAGGGTGGCGTCCGCACAGAGGTCTGAACTGAAGTCGAGCGTTGCCCCCGAGAGCGCCACGCGCAATTCATCGGCGCCCATCGCGCGCAGCGAACCGCCCGTGCGCTGATAGAACTTGCCGCCAAAAGCGACCGGGCGCCCACGCGGCGCGGCATTGGTGGAGATTACCAGGATGCGCTTGCGGTCGGGGGCGAACTCGGTCGTTTCGATCTTCCAGTGCATCACAGTATAAACGTAGTCGCGAAGACCGGGCAGATCCGGAAAAGCCTGGGTGCCTAGGAGCTGACGGGGCCGCGCGTCTGACACACCCAAGACCAGCGAGCCGCCGCCGCTATTGGCGATCGCGCTGACATATTCGCACAGCTTCTCCCTGTTGAACGAATTGGCAGCGTGCTTGAACTCCAGCCCCTCATCCTCTGATGGGGCAGCCACAGCTGCGCGCAGCGCGGTCTCTGAGTCGATCTGCATCGGATCGAATATACAGCGGGCGGCGCGATTCGGGCGCGCCAGCTCGCCCTTGGGCGGATGACGGCGCGGATGAAAGCCGCATGGTCTAAACAGCGAGGGCGGGCTCAGGTCATCGCTCCCCGACATTCATTCCGCGATCAGGCGCATCTTTGCCGGCGCGAAACCGACGCTCCGTTGGACTGGAAAACCCAAGCGTTTAGGTTATGAAGTCTTCCATGACCACGGATCACGACATTGTTCGCGCGAATCGACGTGCGAGGAGCCGACCGGCGAAATACCCGGCGGCTCATTCCGCACGCTTTGATGCGAAGGCCCGAAAGGTCGTCATCAGCCTTGCCAACGGCGTGGACCTCTCGTTTCCGCCAGCCATCGCGCAAGGCCTCAAAAGGGCTACAGCCTCGCAGCTGAGTGAGATCGAGGTGACAGCGGCGGGCACGGGCATCCACTTTCCAAAGCTCGACGCAGACCTTTATGTGCCGGGCCTGATCCAAGGCGCCATGGGCTCGCGCCAATGAATGGCCGCTCGACTAGGCGCTCAGGGCGGACGAGCGCGCACTCCACAGAAGGCTGCTGCGTCTCGCGAAAACGGAAAGCGCGGCGGACGGCCCAAAAAGCCGGCGGTAGCGCGTACGAGACAATCTGACGGAGTTTGAGATGCCGCGCGCAGTTTTCATGGCGGCCTTCCGCACCGAAGACGACGGCGGGTTCTCGGTGACGTTTCCCGACGTGCCGGCGGCGATTACCCAAGGCGAGAACTTCGACAGCGCGTTGCTCAACGCGGTAGATGCGCTTCAAACGGTCCTGGGCGATGCTATCGAGCGTGGGCTGGCGCCACCTGAGCCATCTCATCACGACGCCTTGACCGTGCGAATTTGCTCGAACGGCACCCAAGCCGTCCCAGTAGATTTCATTATGTGATCGGCAGACCGGTATTCCGGCGCGTTCCGCCTTCCTTCGTTGAGCCCCATATCCGCGCGTCTCGTGCTTGCGCGCCCGGATACGACGACGGGGCGGTGGCGCCCGCTCGCGAGCTTCAGGTCCGCGATCGCGCTGCGGGCAGCGAAGCGAGCCAACCGTGCAGAGCATCTGCTGGGATCAAGGTGCGATTGCCCAGCTTCACGGCGGCAAGCCGACCGTCCGCAATCGCGGCATAGAGCGTGGTCTTTCCAACACCAAGGGCGGCGGACGCTTCCTTCATCGTGAATGTCAACTTCTTCGGCGGAAGCTCACGTGGCGGCGCTGCAACAGGCTGAGACAGTGGCTCCGGTGCCGGCTTCTCTGGGGGCCGATACGGCTCCGCTGCGATCTGCTCGAAAACATCGATCGCTAATCGCAAGTGCTGACAAAGCGCAAACACGCGCGCGTCGCGATGCTTCATCTGCGCCAGTTGAAATGCGCCCATCCTTCTCATTGCTTCCTCCCTGCTGCTTCCGATGTTGAGTTCTCACGCGCAACCTCGGCGCCGATGAAGAAAGTAGTTGCAGGAATAATGAGGAAAAAGACGAAGGATTGGCAGCAAGATAGAATGCGCCGCAGTGCTGAAACGCACAGCGGCTTGTCTGCACATCTTTTTTCGCGCCTCACAACGACCTGCGGTGCGGGAGCTTGCGGCAAGCGCTCTGCGCTCGTTGAAGGCGCCGGCGATGGCCTCGAAAGACACCGAAGACCTGTTTGAAGGCGATGTTGGGAAACGTCGCCCGCGCGCGTCACAAGACGGCGCATCCATCTTCCGCCCGCCATCCGCGGTGAGTTCGAAACGCGTCGCAGCCCGCCAGCGCGCGGCTTGGTTCAACCGCAGCCGCGGCGCGCCTACGGTGAAGCTGGCCCACGAACGGCCCGCCGGTCAGCAGAAGGTCATCATCAAGCTGAGGCCCATCGTCCACGCCGCCGGCGGGGGCGGCGGTGGGCTCATGCGCCATGCGCTCTATGTCGAGCGCGACGGCGCCGGCCGCGAGGGCGATCCGGTCCAGG
>CAZHWA010000104.1:0-6784 GCA_964536175.1 uncultured Terricaulis sp.
CAGCAGGTCGTCGAGCAGGCGTGCCATCTGCCGGCGCAGGCAGCCGGCGCGCAGCAGGCGGCTTAGCGGGCGTATTCGCGCACGATCGCTTCGAGGAACTCGCGTCCTTCATAAAGCGACTGGACGCGGATTTTCTCGTTGAGCCCGTGTGCATTTGTCTCCCCGGGCACAGAGAACATGCCGCTCATGCCGTAGGTGGGAATGCCGGCCGTATTGAGAAAGCGTCCGTCAGTAGCGCCTGCGATCATGACCGGCACGATCGGCACGCCAGGCCACATGCGTGCAGCGACGCGTTCGACAGGACCCATGATCGCGCGCGTGAGGCGCGGCGCTTGCGAACCTTGTCGGCGGCGCACGATCTCGACGCGGACTTGGGGGTCGCCGATGATGCGCTGTAACTCGGCCTGCACCGCTTCCGGGGTCGTGCCCTGCATCACGCGGCAGGAAAGGGTCGCAGCCGCACGCTGCGGCAGCGCATTCGGCGCATGCCCCGCATCGAGCTGGGTGGCAACGCAGGTGGTGCGCATCATCGAGTTGTAGGTCGCGTCGCTCGCGAGCGCTGCTTGCGCGGTCGCGTCATCGGGATCGCGCGCGATTGCGCTCATTGCAGCGCCCATCTCGCCGCCGACGATCGGCGCCATGCGCTCGAAGTAGGTGCGGGTGACCGGCGTGATCTCGGTTGGGAATTGATGCCCCGCCAAGCGGCCCAGCGCCGCGCTCAAGCGGTAGATCGCGTTCTCCGGCACGGGCCGCGAAGAGTGGCCGCCGGGGTTAGTCACTGTCAGCTCGTAAACCTGATGGATTTTCTCGCCGGCCTGGACATTGAGCGCGATCGGACGTCCATCTGGCGAGAGTATCCCGCCTGCTCCTTCGTTGATGGCGAAGTCAGCCTGCATCCATTCACGGTGATTGCGTAACAGATAATCGACGCCGTTGACGCGGTTCGATGTTTCTTCGCCGCACGTCAGGGCCATCTTGATCGAACGCCGCGGGCGAAAGCCCTCGCGCCGCAGCCGGGTCATAAGATCCACCCAGATGGCCGCCATGGCCTTATCGTCGGTGGCGCCCCGCGCATAGAAGAACGCGTCCTCCTCGTGCAGTGTGAACGGATCCCGTTCCCAGTCTTCTCGACGAGCATCCACGACATCGATATGCGCCAGGAGCAGTATCGCGCCCTGACGCGAGGCTCCACGCAGCACCGCGACGAGATTTCCATCGTCAGGCGCACCCTCAGGAACGATGACGCGTGCATCCTGTCCGGAGTAACCGGCCGCGCGGAGATGGGCGAGCATTGCTTCGGCCGCTCGCGTGCAGGAGCCGGTCGAAGGCGAGCTATCGATCTCGACCAGCTCTTCGTAAAGGGCGCGAAATGCTTGACGCTCGGCGTCCGCGGCTTGCGCCGCAGCGGCGCCCGCGCCTGCCATCCAAATCGCGCATGACAACAGCAACGCCCGCATGCCCACGTCCTCCCGGATGACAGTGAAGCGGAGGAAGGCCTCGCCGGCAAGCAATTTAAGTCTGTCACGGTCTTGCTTGAAACGACGGCTGCACGCGAATGCATCGACCCTTTCAGTGTGTGAGGCTATTGCACCGCTTATGCCGGGGTCGAGGCGGCGCAACGTTTGGCGATCCGGATCTCTTACGTCGCGGGCGTCGCTAATCTTGCTGCTCCAAGCCGCAAACAAGTTTACCGGTTGGCAACGCAACAATTTTGAGAGCCCGGCGTTGGCGCGGCAAATGCGTTCCGTTTTTTCTTCTTTCGACCACTTCATGGTCATGTTCGTCGCCACGCTAGGCGTCGTGTGGAGCACAGTGTTCATGGGGCTGCTCGGCGGCCCGTTGCATACTTACGACGCAAGAGCCATAGACGCCGGCTGGCAAAGCATTCGTAGCGGCGAAGCAGTCACTATCAACGAAGCGTTTGAGATCGCCGCCTCGCTGCCGGTCGAGGTGGTGTTCCCATCTGCGCACGCAACTGAACCGAATTGGCAGCGCATCGCCCTTGAACGAGAACCGGCGCGGTTGGAACTGCTGGGCGGCCCCGATCCGACCGTAATGGCTAAACCGCAACGTCTGCCTGACAAGGAACCAGCGATCAGGATTACGCCGCTCCCGGATCTGGCGAGTGAGCAAGTAGCACCCGTTGCGGAACTCACTTGCGGTGTCGCGGCCGAGGCGTGCGCCGCTCTAACCGTCCGGGCCCAATCTACAACCACGGCCTGACCGGGGCGCCGCGATTACATGGGTGTGATCGCACGCAACGGGGCTGCCTGCCGTGCGTTGATTCCGTGGAGGAAAGACCATGAGTCCACGCACGTTTTCGCGTCGAAGGTTCATCAGAGATCTGACACGGACGCGTCACATGACGGCGGTCTCCGCCGTCGTGCTTGGAACAACCTTCATGCCCCTCTTGGGCCTGCCTGAGATGTATGAAGTCCGCGCGTTCCAACAAGCGGTCGACGCACTCTCGGTGACCCAAGCCGCTGTAACGCGCGACGACGAATCCGCGCGGGAGCGCAGCGCTGCGACGATGTACGTGATGCAACCGGTGCAACGAAGCGCAGAGCAGCCCGATGTCGAGGTGGACGCGCCGCCATTACCGGTGGAAGAGCCTTTTCTTGCCGCACTGCCGGAACCCGAAGGCGATAGCGAAGTCTCAGCAGATGAGATCACCGAGGCGATCCAGCCCCTGGCGCATGTGGAATCGTTGCCGGACATCGAGGCGGCTCCCGATGCCGCCGGAAGCTTAGAGCCGGACGCGGGTGACGCGGCCGATGCGCAGGGGGACGCGAATGCACTCAAGCCGGTGCCGGAAAACGGGCAGCCCACTACCGGAGAAAATGGCTAGTCAGACCCAGCGCCGAACGCGCTTGGTGTAAGCGTCGAACGCATCGCCGAACTGGCGTCGCATCTTTTCTTCTTCGAAGGGAATGAAAACCCAGTTCGCAATGGCAAAAACCAGCGGGGGCGCAAGATACATCGGAGGGCGGCCGAACCAGATGGCTGCGCCGAGACAGAAGACAAGCAAGCCGAGATACATGGGATTGCGGCTGAAGGCGAAAAAGCCGCTTGTCACCAATTTGTTGTTTTTCTTCGAGGTCGGATGGACCTGAGTGCCGACCGCAAAGAAGTGTGCAATCGATATTGTCGGCGGCACGAGTCCGAGGACCATCAAGACGACGCCGGTTGGCTTGTGACCCCATTGCGGCAGCTCGCGCACGCCCGGCAGCTCGCTCAGATAGTACAGCGCAGCGAGCAGCAGAAGCGCCCATAAGGGCGGCGGCAGAACGCGCAATGCGGTCAATGCTGACTCCGGGGCACCCTCACAACGAGCCCATCGAGCTCTTCAGTGATTTTGATCTGGCAGGAGAGTCGCGAATTGTCTTCAACATCATTGGCGAAATCGAGCATCGATTCCTCCATCGAACTACGCTCACCCGTCTTCGCCAGCCATTGCTCATCGACATAGACGTGACAAGTCGCGCAGGCGCAGGCGCCGCCGCAATCTGCGTCGATCCCCGGCACGGCGTGCTTGACTGCCGCCTCCATGACCGTCTGGCCCACGGGCGCTTCCACCACGTGTTCTTTTCCGGAATGCTCAATGTAAGTGATCTTCGGCATCAGCCCCTCAGCCTGCGGCGGCGACGATTTCTTTCATCGACCGTGACATATCTTCTAGCACGCTCGGCGCCACGGTCCGATTGGTTTGGATAAGCATTTTTGCGCCAAGATACTCGCTTGGGCTGTTTACGGCGTCTACGGCGATCAGCCTTTCGCCCTTGTAGTAGAAGGCGGCAAAGGTGCGGTCAGCCATGATGCCGCGAAATGTCACCCGGTCATACCCCTGAAACAGACCGGCGATCTGCAGCTTCAGATCGTATTGGTCGGACCAGAACCACGGCGCCTCCTCCTTCTGCGATTGACCGAGAAGTGTAGCGGCGACGATCTTCCCGCCTTCCACCGCATTGTGCACGCTTTCGAGCCGCACGAGCCGATCGCCGTAATGAGCCATAGGTCTACGGGCGCAGTCGCCGATTGCGAAAATCGCAGGATCCGATGTGCGGCACTGGCGGTCAGTCACGACGCCGTCATCGACGCTAAGACCGCATTGTTGCGCCAATGTCGTTTCTGGCGTCACGCCAATGCCCGCTATCACCAGATCGGCGTCGATTTCCAGGCCATCGGCAAGGCGTACGCCGGTCACATGCTCCTGACCGCGAATCAACGCCGGCTGACCGCCGAGAACGAAGCGCGCGCCCTGTCGCGTGTGCTCATCGAGAAAGAAGCCGGCAACTTCGGGACTGGTCACGCGAGCCAGCGGCCGGACGGCGGTCTCGACGACCGTGACCGATAGTCCGCACTGGCGCGCAACGGCGGCGACCTCAAGGCCAATGTATCCGGCGCCGATTACCACGAGCTTGGCGCCGGATACGAAACGTGGCCGGATGGCGTCGACATCGGCCGCTGTGCGGAACAGATGCACGCCCTCCAGATCGGCGCCGGCCAAGCGGAGACGTTTAGGTTTGGCTCCCGTGGCCAGCACGAGTGCATCGTACGGCAGCTCGCGCCCCCCCTCGACGCGAAGTCTCTTGTTGGCGCGGTCGATCCAGACCGCTCTGAGAGGCGAAAGGAAGGAGATGCTCTCCTCGGCGTAAACGCTCTCCGGTCGAAGCAGGAGGCGCTCCATTGAGAGCTCGCCTCGGAGGTAGGCCTTGGACAACGGCGGCCGCTGGTAGGGCGCTGAGGGCTCTTCGCCGATTAGTGTAAGGTCGCCCTTGAAGCCGCCTTGTCTGAGGCGCTGTGCTGTTTCGCCGCCGGCTTGGCCGGCGCCGACGATGATCACGCGGTTGATTTCGCCCAATGTCACAGCGGGTTAGTGTTAGAGGCCCTTGCCGACAAGGCGCAAGGCGCCCTTGATGACGCGCTTCCCTAAAGGCAGCATCGACCGCCGTGACCACTTCCTCTTGGGCCGATTCGCGCGCTATCGCCTTGCCGGACGCCGCCGCAACGACGGCGCTCGGACGGCGCATCGGTGTGCAGCTGGCGCAAGGAGATGTCATTTGTCTGTCTGGCAATCTCGGCGCGGGCAAAACCACCTTGGCGCGTGGGGTGATCGAGGCCTGGACTGGCCGGGCCGAAGAGGCGCCCAGCCCCACTTACACTCTGGTGCAGACCTACGAGGGCGCTGGCGGTGAATTGTGGCATGTTGATCTGTATCGGTTAAAGCGGCCGGAGGAGGCTTGGGAGCTTGGCCTCGAAGATGCATTTATGTCGGCTGCGACGCTGATTGAATGGCCAGAGCGGTTGGCGGGACAATTACCGCGCGATCGGCTCGATGTGGAGTTGTCGGCGGCAGAGACAGGGCGGTGCGCCGCGCTTAGGGCGCGTGGCGCTTGGAGACAACGGCTTGGAACGATCTGAAGCGCTGCGGCGCCTGCTGGAGGAAACCGGATTTGCCGACGCGCAACGCGCGCCGCTCGCAGGCGATGCGTCCACGCGCCGGTATGAGCGGGTGCGGGCGCCAGACGGACGCCGCGCGATTCTGATGGATGCGCCGCCGTCTTCAGAAAGCCCGCCATGCCCGCCCGGCGCCACGCCGGCCGAACGCCGGGCCATGGGGTGGAATGCGGCGGCCCGGCTGGCCGCTTCGCGCGTCGAGGCGTTCGTTTGCGTCGCGCGCTACCTGGAGGGTCTCGGCCTTTCATCGCCAAGAATCTACGGGGCGGATTGCAGCGCGGGTTATGCCGTCATCGAAGACTTGGGCGACAATCTATACGCCAACATCATTGGCGCCGGCGCTGACGAGATGCACCTCTACGAAGAAGCGGCGCGGGTGCTTGCGCACGTGCACAACGCGCCGCCCGCGCCGGCGCGCCTGCAATGCCACGATGGCGTGTCGTGGCCGCTGCTCGAATACGATGCTCTGGCGCTCGAAGTGAATGCCGACTTGTTCGTCGAGTGGCTGCCACGCGCGGCCGAGGTGCGTATAGACGACGCGGCGCGAGCGCGCTGGGAGCGCATTCGCGACGCGTTGATTGTCAAGGCGCTCGGTTTTCCACGGGCGTTTACGATCCGGGATTATCACGCCGACAACCTGCTGTGGCTTCCGGAACGCGACGGGATCAAGCGCGTCGGCTTGCTCGATATCCAGGATGCGATCAGGGGCTGGCGCGGCTGGGACTTCTCAATGTTGTTGCACGATGCGCGCCGGGACGTGAGTCGGGCCGCGCACGGTGCAGCGGTGCGCGCCTACCTGGACGAAACCGGCGGCAACGAAGCGGAGTTCGACCGCGAACTGGCTGTGCTTGGCGCGATCAACGCGATGCGCATCCTCGGCATTTTCTCGCGCCTCACAGCGCGCGATAACAAACCGCGCTATCTGCAGTTCATGCCGCGCATGTGGGGCCACCTCTCGCGCACGCTCAGGCATCCTGCGCTGTCCGAAGCGAGCGCGTTCGTCGAATCTGTCGCACGTCCATACCTGGAACGCGCAGCGTGATCCCGAAAACCGCCATGGTGCTTGCGGCCGGGCTCGGCACACGCATGCGGCCTTTGACCGACGACCGGCCCAAAGCACTCGTGAACGTCGCCGGCCGGGCGCTTATCGATCATGTGCTGGATCGACTGGTCGAGGCAGGCGTCGAGAGGGCGGTCGTGAACGTGCATGCTTTTGCCGATTTGCTTGAGGCGCATCTGAAACATCGACGCGATATTGAAATCCTGATCTCCGATGAACGCGCTTGCCTCATGGAGACTGGCGGAGGGCTCAGACAGGCGCGATCTT
>CAZHWA010000105.1:0-6779 GCA_964536175.1 uncultured Terricaulis sp.
GGACAAGCAAGGTTACGGGCTGCGCCGCATCAACAAGGAAGAGCTTGGCGCCTATGTCACCGGCGACGGCGTGACCGTGAACGCGGTCGAGAATTTCTGGCGCCACCTGAAATGTTCGATCCAAGGCACGCATATCAGCGTGTCGAAGAAGCACATGGCGAAGTACGTCAAAGAGTTCGAGTACCGCTTCAATCGCCGGATGACGCCTTCCGCAATGTTTTCCGAGCTTTCGACGCGGTTTCCTGAGATGAAGCAGGACGCTTAATCGCCTTCTCGACCTTGTCGAGATCGCCGGGCGCGTCCTTCTCGTGCTCCTTGATGAAGCCTTCGAGATCGCCTTCCTTGCGTGCGTCCTTCAGTGATTTTGGCATCACTTCGCTTTCCGGTTTCGCTTCAACCACGCTTTCGCTTTAGCCGAATCGACATGCAAGTCGTCATAGGTCACATCCACTTTGCATTCCATCAAGCCGTGAGAGCATGTGCCGGTGTGTTCTTGCTGGAGGTCAGTGCGGAAGGTGTAAGGGGTGTATCTGATGCGTTTTCAAATGTTCTGGCAACGGCTCATGGACAAGTGCGCTGGTCCCCGTTCCGGGCATGATCCGCAAGCGGCCCCAAAGGGGCTGTTCACCGTCGATCACCGATTGGCGAAGACGCTTCGCAAGCTCGTATGAGTCATTTGAGGACGCGGCGCTGCGGTCGTTCAGCGTCCAACCTAGTTTCATAGCTTGCTCTCGAAGGGCAGAAACAGGAACGCGCTTCGATGCGTGGGAACGCTCCGCAGTTCCGTCTTGCGACCATAAGGTTAGAAAACCGAATCCGATTAGAAGCGCGGGAACGCCATACGCAACCAACCACGGTTGGGAGTCGATCCAGTTCAACACGGCGATTGCTTTCGCCGGTATGCCTTCAGCGTCTTCCGGCGACGTGGAGTAACCAACGAGATCGAGCACGGATCGCGCCAAGAGCCACGCCCCAGCGATCCCCACGCCAACCCACGTCGCAGCTTTGGCGATCCACCTACGCATGAGGCCCGGTTTACTACATACGGTAGCCTCATGTCAGCACCGTATGCAGAGGGGATACACCCCGAACGGCGGGGGTGTCAGACCGCGCCCTTGAGCAGCCAGGCCCGGGCAGCGCATGAGGGGGTATGGCCATCGCCGAAAACCGCACACCCGCGCCGGCGCCGCCCTTCTGGAGCGCGACCAGCCGGGTGCGCGTGCGCACCCTCATCGTGCTGCGCTGGCTGGCGGTCGTGGGCCAGACCGTCGCCGTTCTGTTCGTCCGCTATGGGCTTAATGTGGAGTTCCCACTCGGTTGGGCGCTTGCAGCGATCGGTGTCTCGGTTGCCCTTAATGTGGCGCTCAGCTTCATGCGCCGCGCCCAGGAACTGGCGTTGGAGTGGGAGGCCGCCGCACAATTGACCTACGACGTCGCGCAACTCGCCGTGCTGCTGGCGCTTACGGGCGGACTGGAAAACCCTTTCGTATTTCTTTTCGTCGCACCGGTCGCAGTCTCAGCTACCATTCTCCGCCCTGCCGTCACGGCGATGCTCGCAGCGCTCACCTTTGCCTGCGTCGGGGCCATTTCTGTTTGGCGATTTCCGCTGCCATGGCCTGAGGGCGTCGAGCCGTTCCATCTGCCGCCGCTCTACCAGCTCGGCATCGCGGCGGCCGTGCTCGTGGGATTGGGGTTCACCAGCGTCTATGCTTGGCGCGTTGCGGCGGAAGAGGAACGGCTGAATATCGCGCTCGCCGCTGTCCAAGCCGTGCTGGCGCGCGAACAAACACTCTCTGCGCTCGGCGGCCTTGCGGCGGCGGCGGCGCATGAACTCGGTACGCCGCTTGCCACCATTCACCTCGTGGCCAAAGAGATGGCGCGCGGAATAACCCCAGAGCATCCGCACTTCGAGGACATTCAGTTGCTGGTAGCGCAAAGTGAGCGCTGCCGCGCCATTCTCGGCCAATTATCCGCGATGCGCGAACACGGCGACGTGATGGTGCAACGTGCGCCGATAAGGTCCTTGCTTGAAGAGATCGCTGCGCCGCACGAAGGCCTGGACGCCGAGATCGTCATCAGCGCCGAGGGCGACGCACCGCTCGAGGTCAGACGCATGCCGGAAATCGTCCACGCGCTTGGGGGCATCGTCGAGAATGCGGTGGGATTTGCCCGAACCCGGGTCGATATCGAGGCCCGCTGGGACGAGGCTATGGTAGAAGTAACCGTTCGCGACGACGGGCCCGGTTTCGCGCCGGCCATCCTGAACCGGCTGGGCGAACCCTACCTCACCGAACGTGACCACGAAGGCGCAGCGGGCGGATTAGGCCTCGGCTTTTTCATCTCCAAGACCCTGCTCGAAAGGTCCGGGGCAAAGCTCGAAGTCCGAAATCGACGCCCGCCAAACCAGGGCGCGGTGGTGAAAACGGTCTGGCCACGCACATCAATTGAGGCGCCCGAGCTTTGATCCAGCTCTAAAAGTTTCTACATACTGGCCATCCGGAGCCAAAACATGCCCAACGATCTCGCCCTCGAGGGCGATAAATCGCTATTGATCCTCGACGATGATGCGCCCTTTCGGACCCGCCTCTCGCGCGCGCTGGAGAATCGTGGCTTCGAAGTGAATGCGGTAGGCACCGTCGCCGAGGCGTCAGAGATCGCGGTGAAGACGCCGCCGGCTTATGCCGTGCTCGATTTGCGCCTGGAAGATGGCTCTGGGCTCTCTGTCGTTGAAGCGCTCAGCAAGCATAGGCCCGACTGCCGCGTGGTCATCCTTACGGGCTATGGCGCAATTGCAACCGCGGTCGCCGCAGTGAAGGCTGGCGCGATCGATTATCTCGCCAAGCCAGCCGATCCGGAAGATATCGTGAAAGCGCTGCTCGCGCCGCCCGATGCCACGCCCGAACCGCCCGACAACCCGATGAGCGCCGATCGCATTCGCTGGGAGCATATCCAGCGCGTGTACGAACTCTGCGGCCACAATGTCAGCGAGACTGCCCGACGGCTCAACATGCACCGGCGCACGCTGCAGCGCATCCTGGCCAAGCGCGCGCCGCGCTGAGCGGGGTTTCCGGCTTCGAACCAGAGCCTGCGGCGGGCGTTGGTGGTAACAGTCACAGGTTCCATGGCGACGTCAGAACCCCCGCGCCCGAGCTGGTGGCGTCGCTGGCTCGCGACCGGCGAGCGCATCCGGCGCCTGCTCATCTTCGGTTTTGAGCAGATCGTGCTGTCGCGCTTGTTCGAGCGTCATCGGCCGCTCGCCAACAGCATCACCACAGCGCTGCTGAGCGCCAAGGCCGTCGAGTCGCATCCGCCTGAGCTTACGGTCAGCGACCGATCCGGCCAGATCGATAGCTGGACCCACGGGTTTTCCGCCGCCAATGCGGCTCTGTTCTTAAACCTACGCCTGCCCGACGAGATCTCTCGCGTGCGCTACGTCCGCCCCGCTCCGAGTTTCCAAGCGTTGTACCTGTGGGATTCCGCCTTTATCGCGCAGATCTGGAAGTGGTGGGATGCCGAGGTTGCCTACGATGCGCTCAAAGCCGTTATGCTGAGGCGCGACGGGGACCGACTGCAGCATTTCGTCTCGGAGTTTTCGCGGTCGGACTGGACTCAGCCGCCGCTGATTGCGTGGTCGCTGCGACGGTTGTGCGAGGCCGTCGACCCTGACGTCTATCGTCTCTGGATCGCCGAGGCATATCCCGTACTAGCAGCTTATCATCAATGGCTTCGTGACAATCGCCGCCTTCAGAACGGCCTGTATGCCTGGACGCACCCATACGAATCCGGCGTTGAGAATGCGCCACGCTTTGGCGATCGCGAAGAGCGCCGGCTGCGGGACACGACCCACATCGCCGCGCCGGACCTTTCCAGTTATGTTGTCCTGCAATGCGAAGCGCTGGCGGCCATGGCGCACACCTTGGACCGGCCGGAAGATGCGAGCGCGTACTTGAGCGAGGCGCGCAGCATTCGAGGCGCTGTGAATGCGTTTCTATGGGACGAGTCCGAGAATTACTATTTCGATCGCAGCATTGTGGACGGCCACTTCATCCGGTCGCGGACAATCGCGTCCTTGCTACCCCTCTGGGCCGGCATTCCCGACGAGCGCCGCGCGAACGCCCTGCTTGAACACATTCTCGATCCTGGCGGCTTCAACACGCTCATTCCACTCCCTTCGGTGGCGATCGACGATCCGGCATTCGAGCGCGATATGTGGCGCGGGCCGGTGTGGGCCAACACCGCCTTCGCCGTTATCGAAGGCGTGCGCCGCTACGGCTTTCATGAGGCCGCCGCCGACTTCGCCTATCGGCTTTGCGACGGGATCTACCGAACCTACGCCCGCACCGGCCGGTTCTACGAATTTTACGACCCGACCGCATACGGCGTCAAAGATCTCTACCGCAAACGCGGCAATCGCTGGAAGGCGATGACGCTCGGCAAGAAACCGGTGATCGACTTCGTGGGTTGGACGGGACTGGTGAACACATTGGCGATCGAAGCGTTGTTCGGCGTTCGCCAGGAGAACGGACGCCGGATTATGCAGCCGCGGTTTCCCAAGCGCGCCGTTGGGCGCACCTTCCTGCTCTCCTTGCCTCTATGGGAGACGACCATCCGGCTCGACGTCCTGCCTGGGGGCGCGGTACAGGGCCGAGTCAGCGGTCCGTCGGGGTCGCGTCGCGTAAAGGCCGACTTCGGCGAGACCATTGCGCTCGACGCGCCGCAATCGGCGTCTGCGGGGTACGTCGCATGAAATTTTGCGACATCACCATGGCCTACAACGCCAAGAGCGGCGGCATTAAGACCTATGTCGACGAGAAGCGTCGCTTCCTGCTCGATCGCACTGGGCATGAACACCTTTTGATCGTTCCGGGCGCGCGCGACTACGTACGCCGTTCGGAAAGGACGACAACGATCTCCATCAAGAGCCCTCTGTTGCCGGGGCAAAGCACATACCGCTTTTTCATTTCACCTACGAAGATCAAACACGCACTCTTACAGGAAGCTCCGGACGTCATTGAGTTGGGCAGCTATTACACCGAACCGTGGGCGGCGTTCGCGTATCGGCGCCAGCGTCAGGAAGCCGGCGAGGATTGCCCGATCGGCGCCTACTTTCACACGGACGTAGCAAGAGCGTACGTGGCCGCGCCGCTGCGCGCGGCGGCGCCGGCCTGGCTATACGACGTGAGCGAGGCTCTGGCCAACGGCGTTGAAAAACTCGCTGACGTCGCCGCGACCGGGGCCCAGCGCTACATTCGATACATCTTCCTGCATTGCGATCTCAAGTTCGCGGCGAGCCCGTCGCAAGCGACCAGGTTGGCTGAGTATGGCGTCGAGAACGTGACAGTGGCGCCGATGGGCGTCGATCTGCGTCTGTTCAACCCGCGCCGCCGCTCTATTGAGCTGCGGGCGCGCCATGACGCCGACGATGCAACAACTGTAGTCATGTACGCCGGCCGCTTCTGCGCCGAGAAGCGCGTGCTGACCATCATCGACGCTTTTGAGCGCTTGCCGGAACGCTTTCGCGCGCAACTCTGGATGCTTGGCGACGGACCGCAACGGCCGGAGGTTGCGGCAGCCGCGGCGCGCAATCCGCGCATTCGCGTGTTCGGCTACGAAAGCCACCGCCGGCGCTTTGCCGAATTGCTCGCTTCGGCAGACATCTATGCGACCGCCGGACCGTTCGAGACGTTCGCGCTCTCGGTCATTGAAGCCCAAGCGTCTGGACTGCCGGTCGTCGGTGTCGACGCCGGGGCGCTGCGCGAGCGCGTTCTCGACGGCTTGGGCGTTCTTGTGCCGGTCGACGATGCTGCTGCGATGTCCGAGAGCATTATCCGCCTCGCTCAGGACCGGGTCGCCATCGGCAACTCCGCCCGGGCCCATGCAGTTGAGAACTTCGGCTGGGGATCGTCACTGGCCATGCTGATCGCCTGTTACGAGGCGAAACTGGCCGCAGGCCGCGGCCTTGCTTTGCCGGCGCCCCTCGAAGAAATCTCAGCGTCGCTGCCGGCACGCTAACGTGAGCGCTTACCACGCCGGGTCCGGTCGTTTCACATCCGCTGTGGAAAACTATCGGCCGGGATCATGACAGGCTCTCCGCTCTGGCGCAGATTGCCTGCGCAGGCGCCCTGAACATCGGGGTCAGTACATGCCGCACGTCGATGGGGAGTGTTCGATGTGGTTCGTGGACAAACTAGGACCGGCGCCCGACGCCGGGCGATCACAAGCAACCGCGCGGGCAAACGGCGCCGCGCGCCCGCAGGCCGTATCCGCACCACCGGCGGCGGCGCCGAGCCCCGCCCCGGCCAGCACACAACCGGCGCCCGAGAAGAAAAAGAAGAAAGGCTGGTTCTGAACTGCGGGCGGCGGCGGTGTTTACAGCCTCAATAGAGCAGATGTCTTTTCCGCTCCGCCGACCAAGCCCGTTCGTCCGGCGCTGCTAGCGCATCGAGGTCGCCTGGCGTTGCGTTGGCGTCATCCACCCACTCACGCAACAGCGGCGAACCATTGATCACGTCGATGGGCAATTTGCCGAAGGCATACTCGTACGGAAAATCACGCCAGAGTTGGTAGTCCGGGTAGAGACGGCGGACCGCCTTGAAAGCCAGCGCCTGCAGGCGCCAAGGCTTGAAGGCGCTGTGGTCGTAGTACGCCGGATCTTCCACGTGAATCTGCACGCCATGGCAGAGTTGCTGGGCGTGTTTGTGGAAGGTCGGCTCGAACCAGCACTCGCGCAGCGCGCAGCCTCTCAACCAATGCGGCGCCAGCGCGCGCATTTCGGCGAG
>CAZHWA010000106.1:0-6759 GCA_964536175.1 uncultured Terricaulis sp.
GACGATAGCGCGCCTCGCGCTCGGCCAGATCGGCCTGAGCCTGAAGCACCTGAGTCTGGACGTTGGTGATCTGTTGTTCAACGAGGGAAGAACCCTGCGCCGCCATCAACCCGGATTCGACGCGGAAGCTCTCGGCCGCCGATTCCTTGGCCTGAACGTCCTCGCGCAGCTCAGCCAGCCGGCGCGACAGCCAGGAATTGGCGCGTGCTGCGGTGTCCACGCGGGCGTTCACCTGGCTGGCGATATAAACGTCAGCGTAGGTGTTGGCGATCAGCTGCGCGCGCTGGGGGTCGGCCGACGTCGCGGTGATTTCGATCACATAGGTGAGGCCGCGGCGGCGCACCTGGATCGCGCCGGCCAGGCTGCCGGCGATCTCTTCTGCGGTCGGAGCGTTGGGGTCGTTGCGGCGCATCATGCCGAGCGCCTGCCCAAGCTCGCTCAGCAAGGCGGGAGATCGGAGCAGTTCGATCTCGGAATCGATCGTCGAGGAGTCCCGCGGCAGCTGGCTGATCACGCTCTCGTTGTCGAGCACGCGCTCCTGGCGCGGGTTGATCATGACCAGGGCGGTGGCGCTGTAGAGCGGCGTCTGTAACATCAAATACGAAAAGGCGCCGACGGCGGCGGTTACGCCGACCAGCGCCATGATCAGGATGCGCCGCCGCAGCACTTGCAGCGCCGCCGTCACGCCGAACAGCTCCGCCAGACCTTGGGGCGGGCTGGCCGGGTAGCCGGAAGCGCCGGCGGGCGGCTCTTTGTTCATAATATTCATGGACGCACACCGCGGCCTAACGCCGTCAACATAGCCACCGCAGCGCCTCATCTGCGCCGCCGAAAAACGGCGTCAACCTAGCACAAGGGCCGCGGCGATGTCGTCTTTCATTACGGCCTATGCAGGGCTTGAGCCGTCGCATTGTTCTTTCTTGTGACGAATTAAGCGCGTTCTAGAACAGGCGCTCGCCGATGCGCACCGTGTCGCCCGGCAGCACCGGAGTGGCGATCGTCAAAGGATAAGAGTGCTCTTCCTGCTCGTCGGCATGCCGGATGTACACGCGGCTTCGATTCGCGCGATAGGTGAATCCGCCCGCCGTGGCGATGGCGTTGAGAACCGTGAGGTTGGCCGAGTAGGGATAGGTTCCCGGCCGCTGCACTTCGCCGAGAATGAAGAACGGCCGGTAGTTGGCCACTTCCACGCTGACATTGGGCTGGCGAATGAATTCCAGCAGCGCCGCGCGCAGTGCTTCTGTGAACTCCGGAACCGTAAGTCCGGCGGCCTCCAATTCCCCAACCAACGGATATGCGATCGTTCCCTGCGAGCCGACCACGTATTGGCCGGTGAGTTCGGCCTCGTTGAAGACGGTGATCCGGAGCTGATCGCCCGCGCCCAAACGATACTCGGTCGGCTGAGCGACGTCATCGGGCGTGCTGGGCACGGTGCCGCACGCGGCGAGCAAGGCGCTGCCAGCGCCGAAGCCAAGCGCGCCCAGTAGCCTGCGCCGAGTGTGCCAACGTGGGAACGACATCAATGGGCCTCCCAAACCTTGTCTGCCTTGCTCTGAAAAAGCACATCGCGAGTTCAGACGCTACGCCCGGCGACGTGGTTTTTCCGTTGCGGACATCCGGTGCGCGAACCGGGCGCGCCTGTGAGGTTAATGGCGACGCGCTATGCGCGCAGCGGGCGTGGACCGAGGGGGCTGGCGGCGCGTAACGAGGCCGTGCTGCGCACCCAGAGCTGCTCGCAGAGGCGCGTGGCCAGATACACTGCGACGGATGGCGAACGAAACGCCGATAGCGCGGCCGGGACATCTTTCGCCTTGACCGCATTGATCAGGCGCAGCCATTGCAGCCGGCAGTCGACGCTGGTGTAGTGGCGGCGCAGGGCGCGCTGCTCTGAACGCGTCAGGGGGCGAAGCGCGGCGAGGCCGGCGCTGCAATCGCGTAATTGCTGCAGATCCACTTCGCCGTGATTTTTGCTAAGGGAGTTGGCGCGCTCCACGGAAACGTACCCGGCCGGCGACGTGAGCAGGAACCGCGCCCCGAGGGTGAGGGCGCGGGCATAGAGATCGAAGTCCTCGCCGAGACGCAGCTCTGAGCGATAACGCAGGCCGTGCTTATCCAGAAAGGCGCGTCGCATCAGCGGCTTCAAATAGCCGAGATCGAGTGGTCCATTTATTTTGCCGAGGTTGCCGAGCAAGAAGGCCTCGAGCGTGAGACGCTGCTGCTGGCATGAGGGGCGCACGGGTGCGGCGGGCGGTTCGGCGCCTTCGGCAACGCGCATGAGCGCGTCGGCGACGCAATCGGCCTCCTTGGTCAGCCCAAACAGAGCGGTCAGCCGGCCCGGCAGCCAATAATCGTCGGCGTCGAGAAGCGCGATCCAGGGCGAGCGTGTGGCGGCGATGGCTGCATTCCGTGCGGCGGCTGGTCCCGCGTTGGTCTGCGAGAGCACGATGACGCGTGCATCGCGTGCGGCCCACGCGTCAGCCTCGGCGCGCGTGTCATCCTGCGATCCGTCGTCAACGACGCAGACTTCGGCCGTCTCGGCTTGAGCCAGCGCCGAGGCGATGGACCGGCTGATCGTGCTTCCGGCATTGCAGGCTGCAATCACCACCGCGGTAGGCTCGCCGCGGTGCATCAGCTTTGCTCGTCGCACAGTTGCCGGCCGTCATATTGCGGCGCATAAGCGATGCACGCGACGCTCAGGGTCCACGGACCTTCGCGCGGGTCGATCGGACCAAGCCAGTTGGTCAATGTCTCGGTATTCCAAAGATGAATAAAGAGACGCTGCCGCGAGCGCGGCAGCGGTCCGTTTGAACCGCGTTCTTCGTGCATGAGCCTGCCGTCGACATACCAGCGCAGATATTGCGGCGTCCATTCGAAAGCATAGTTGTGGAAGTCCGCGGCGGCGTCGAAACCCAGAGGACGGGTGGCGATATGGCGGCGGCCGCGTCTGAAATACGTAAACTGAACCGAGCGTGTATCCCGACCGAGGATTTCGATGTCGATCTCGTCCCAAGTATGCTCGGCGCCGTCACGAATCCAGGTGAAGAATCCCGTTACCAGTCCCGAGCCGCGCGGTGGCCGCATCCGTGCTTCGAAATAACCATACCGGAAGGTCTCTTCCGACTGCAGTTCCCCTGACGTGAAGGGTTTGTCTCCTTCGCGCGCGCGGTCCAGCACGATGTCGATGCCGTGGGGGCGGAGGTTGATCTGTTCCTCGCGCCAGTCATTGGCGGTCCATTCGCCGCTGCTCCAACCATCTGCGATCCGCCACCGATTCTCATCGAGGATGGAGAAGGTTTCCACAAAGGGCGGGATCGCCGCCTGCGTTGGGGCAGGCGCGCAGGCCGACAAACAGACGGACGCGACGACGGCTAGGATGTAAGCTCGCATGGCCGCGCACCGTGCCAGAGCGCAGGAGACTTGGCCAGCTAACTCGCCTGGACTTCCATCGTGTTCAGGAAGCGGGCGAAGGCCTGGGTTTGCTCTGCATCTGGTTTTTCTCGCAGGAGCGCACCGTTGAGTGCGATGTGGCGCAGATTCATGGACGAGATGAGCACGACGCCATCCGGGTTTCGACTCATCTCGTACAACAGAAAGAGGCGCGCGGCCGTCTCCGCATCGGCGCCGTTAACGCCGACTTCATCCGAGAACCGGTGCGCCAGCTCGCCGTTGGCGCCCATCAGCGCGACGAACCGGGAAAGGCGAGTACCCAGCACCGAATGAACGATAAGGGTGCTGTTCGCCGGCAGGGCGATCACTTTCGGGGACGTTGGGATTTGGATGATTTCGCACAGGTCCGGATGATCTGAAGCGAGAGCGGCCGCGTCTTCGACAGAGGTCGCAACGCCCAGGCTCGCGACGGCGCCTTGTTGCTTCAAATCAAACAGCGTGCGCTTCAACTCGTCCGTGATATCGTCAGGTCCAGCCTCATGCAGCAGGAGGGCGTCGATATAGTCCGTCTGCAACTCGTGCAGGCTCTTCTCTACGCTTCGGCGGACTTGTTCCGGCGTAAACTCGCCGAAGCGGAAGGGGCCAGGATTGTGGCCGCCCGCCAGCCCCGCTAACTTGCCAAGGGCGCGCTGGAGACGACCGCGCGGTGAAATCCCGGCCTTGGTCACAATCGTCATTTCTCCGCGCCGGCGCTTGGCGAGCGGGCCGAGCATGCCCTCGGCTGCGCCGGCGCCGTACATGCGCGCCGTGTCGAAGTGGGAAATCCTGTTATCGAGCGCCCTTTCCAGGAGAGCAGCGGCCTCGGTTTGAGAGATGCCCGGCGACAAGCTCGCACAACCGAAACCTAAGCGCGCCTGGCCGAAGCGTTTGTCTTGCATCTGATCGCGGCACAATTCTCGTTCGGACGCGACGTGCGCCCCATCGGACTCTTTAGCGCCATTGTGTTCGATTGTGTACATTGTGGTCAGGGCTGAACTGCAAGAAAAGGGCCGTCCGGGCTTCAGCCCAATGGAAAGCCGGCGCGCACAGGCTGGCGCAACCCGAGACGCTTCAGCAGCACATCCGCGTTTGCGTCGAGAAAATCCAAGAGCGTGGGCCGGAGCCCGAACTGGCGCATGGCCTTTAGGTGGTGCGCGACCTTGGCGCCGCTCCCGCGACCGAGCCGCCACACCAGCAGACGCCTTAGGTAATAGCGCCTGAAGGCCCGTTTGTGCGCTGCAAACTGGTCCGGCGTCATGGCCCAGCGTCCGTAGCGCTCGATATACTGAATCCAGTCCAGGAAATGCGTGCCGCGCGCGTGCATGACGGTGTGGGTCTCGGTCTGCTCGTGGATGCGAGTCCAGCCCAGTATCTCCGTGGTGGAGCCCCAATCGCCGTGCTGCAGGGCGAAAAACGCCGCCTCCGTGTCGATGCCGTGGAAACCGGAATCGTAGAAGGGGCGCCGTTTGTGGATGATGTCGGCGCGCCAGAGCAGGTGCGGGCCGATGATCTCGCCCTCGCCCATGAAATAGCGCCGCACCGCCTCGCGGCCCGGAAGCACGGTGGAGCCCGGCGGCCAGTTGCTCGGCTGGGGCGTGTCCATCACCTGGAAGCCGCAACCGACCAGCACCACGTCCGGACTGGATTGCCCGATCGCCACGGTCTTGGCGATGGCGTCTGGTGTCATCTTGTCGTCGGCGCAAATCACGCGCACCCAGCGCGCGTCGTCCGGCACGAGCGTAAGCGCGTGCTCCCAGTTTTGGGTGAGAGGCAGCGTCTCAGGGTTACGCGTGACGTAAACAGGCACGCGCGCATTTCCGTACCGCGCCAGGATCTCAGGCGTGTCGTCCGAGCTGGCGTTGTCGAGCACGACGTGGACGAGGTTCGGATAGGTTTGCGCCTGGACGCAATCCATCGTCTCGGCGAGATAGCGCGCGCCATTGTAAACAGGCGTCACAACGGCGACGAGCGGCGCGCCCGGCTCGCTCATGACGCGCCTCTGCTTGACGCAGGCCACGCTTCGAGGCGAAGAGGCGCGGCGGAGAACGCGGCGTGGAAAACGGGATAGATATTGTCTTCGCCACGCATAACGGCGAGCGCACCTTGCCGCGCATGCTTGCCGCGCTCGAGGTGCTGATCCCGCCCAGCCGGCCTTGGCGCATCGTCGCCGTTGACAACGCCAGCACCGACCGCACTGCGCACTTGCTGCGGGAGGCGGCTGAGCGCCTGCCCATGCTTGTTCTGGCTTGCGCCGAGCCCGGCAAGATGCCGGCGCTCAAGACGGCGGCGAAGCACCTGCGTGGGGATCTTGTCTTGTTCACGGACGATGACATTGAGCCCGATCCGGTCTGGCTCAAAGCCTACGAAGCGGCGGCGGATCGTTCTGGCGCCCCGGTCGGGGTTTTTGGCGGACCGATTGTGCCCACGCCGCTCGAAGATCTGACGCCCTGGTTCGCGGTGAGTCAGGTACGCTATGCCGAGCTGTTCGCAGCCAGCGATCGTCCCGACGGCCCGGTGGACGCCGAAGCGCACATTTACGGTCCGAATTTTCTCATCCGCAGCGAACATATCGGCGTGCTCGACACAATAACGCCGGGAGTAGGACCGACATTTGCGCCGGGCAAGCGGCGCACCTTCGCCATGGGCGAGGATTCCCTTATCGTGTCGCGTGTCGCGCAACGGAGCGGGGCGCTCTATGTACGCGAGGCGCGTGTGCGCCATCTGGTCCGCCGTTTTCAGACCGAGCTGCCGTTCATGCTCGACCGCGCCGAGCGGCACGGGCGCGGGGTCGCCATTCGCGACATTGCCGCCAACCCAACGTTCAGCCGGCGCTTGCGCATCCTGATGCAGAATGCGGCGGGCCTGCTGAGCCCAAGCGGTGCGAGCGCCCAGCCGTCGGCCGAAACGTTCGACCGGCTCTGGCTGGCGCGATGGAAGCTCGGCGCCGTCAAAGCCGCGCTGTTCGATCCGGCCTGAGTGGACGTCTGCGCTGCGCACGGCCGGGCCAGCACTACCGCTTCCAGGTGAACACCGCGCTTGCGGCGTAATTCCAGACCGCGCCGACAAGGATGCCGGCGATGCCGGAGAGCCACCAGGCATAAGCCTCCTCGAACAGGAAGTTTGCGATGCCAACATTGGCGAACAGCCCTACCGAGCATACCAGGTAGAAGCTCAACAGGCCCTTCAGCGCGCGCACGCCGCGCAAGCGCCTGTCGCGATATGTGAGGGCGTTGTTGACGAAGAAGTTGAACGTCATCGCGACGACGGCTGCTATGGTTTGCGACACGGCAAAACCCTGGCCCATGGCCTGGAACAGTAGCGAAAGTACGATGA
>CAZHWA010000107.1:0-6735 GCA_964536175.1 uncultured Terricaulis sp.
TGAACGACGACCGCGTCTGCAATTTCAAAAATGACGGTCGCGTCCGTGGCGCCTGTGTACCCGGCGGCATCGGCAAGCGCGCGCAGGTTGACGGCGTCGGGCCCGGCAATTTGAATCGTCTCGTTGAAACTGGAGGACACCATCACCGTCGCTTGCGATTGGTGCGACCCGCCCGCGCCTGTCGCTGTCAGCGTGTAGGTGGTTGTCGTGGCCGGGGAGACCTGAACCGAGCCGCCCGAAACCGGTGTTACAGTTCCGACGCCGTGATCGATGGATGCAGAGTTCGCGTGGGCTGTGGTCCAGGTGAGCGTGCTCGACTCTGCCGGTGCGATCGTCGCTGGATTGGCCGACAGGGTGCTGGACGGCGGCACGCTGGTGCAAGACGCCTGCTCCAGCTGCGTGCGGTTTCCGGCGGCATCGTAGCTGTAATCGATCACGCAGCCCGTAGAATATTGCGCGCGCGTCAGCCGTCCGAGATCGTCGTACGTGTAAGTGACCGTTTCGGCCTGGGCCGTTCGCTGGCGAAGCAATATCGCGGCAAGCGCGCCCACGGAGACGCGCTGCAACAGGACGCGGCGGGAGATCGACATCGAGCGCTCCTGCGATTGCTTCGCAAGCACCGCGTGCGAGGCGAACCGGCCATGCTCTTTTCGCCTGCGAATTGACAGAAAGCACAACTGCGAATTACTGGTTGTGTCAAGGCGGATGCGGGAGGCGGCGATGGCGCGTCACGGTCTGCGGTCAGCGCCGCTCGTACGCGCTGCGTTACGCTTCTTGGCGCTCTTGTTGATCGGCTTTGCGGCGCCGGTCCTTCCTGCTGCGGCGCAATCGGTCCCGTCCACGCGCATCGGCGTTGCCGACCTCATCTCGCCGTCGGCCGCCAGCGCGTATTATGGCGCCTCGACGGCGCACACGAACGGGCTCGGCATCGCTCGCGCCAGTGAACTGCGCGAATTGGCGCGCGCGCTGCGTTACGATGTCGATCTCATCTACGATTTCGTGCGCAACAATATCGAGATCGAATGGAGCTACGGGCTGCGGAAGGGCGCTCTTGGCGCTTATCTCGACCGCAGCGGGACGCCCTTCGATCAAGCCGTGCTGATGGTGGAATTGTTGCGCGAAGCCGCCGCGAACGGGGCGGGCTACACGAACATTTCCTATCGCGCAGGAACGATCCAGTTGAACGGCGCCCAGTTCGCCGCATGGTCGAACATCGCCAACGCAAACGCGGCCTGCCAGCTTTTATCGAGCGGCGGCATTCCTGGCATTATCAATGGCGTCACCACGGCCAACTGCAATTACGGCGGCGCCGCGGCGACGACGATTGCGCTGAGCCACATCTGGGTGGCGGTGACGATCGGCGGCGTCACCTATTATTTCGATCCCGCCTATAAGACCCACGCCTTCCTGGCGGGCGTGAACCTCAATACCGCGGCGGGCCTCGATCCCGGCGAGGCGCTGACCAGCGCGACATCGGGGATGACAAGCGGCGCGAATTCCGGCGTCTCCTACGTGCGGAGCCTGAACGCCGCCTCGCTCAACGCAACGCTCGAGAGCTACGGCGCCAGCCTGCTGAACTACATCGAAACGCAGACGCCGGCAGCGTCGGTTGAAGACTTGACCGGCGGCCGGCGCATCGTCCGATTTGAGGCGCCGGCCGGCGGCTTTCGGCAAACCTCGTACGGTTTGCCCAATCCAATAAGCTGGACCGGAGACATTCCCGACCAGTATCGCACGACGCTGTCGGTGGCGATCACCAAGAACAACGCCGACGGCTCAACGCCCACGATCGTCGATCGGACTTTGTTCGTGGACGAGATTTACGGGCGCAAGCTCGTCTTTGTCCCCTCGTTTCATACCCGGGCGTTCAACAACACCGTCGACAACACATTCGCGCTCGCCTTGACCAGCAGAGCGCAGACGATCGCTATCCTTCAAACCTACGGTGTCAGCGAGCCTCCAAGCGCGCGCAACGGAGACATCACGCTAACGGCGAACCACCCCTATGCCGTGGAGGGCGACGGCGCCGGAGTGCAACCGCCGGGTCAAAACTCGCCTATCGGCTATATGGATCGAACGATCACGCGCGACGTGAGGATGGATTTGCCGTTCACGATCGTGCACGCCTGGGGACACGCGAGTTCGGGGCTGATGGAGGCGTGGGGTCCGCGCCTGGACAGTACAATCCAGCCGACAATCACGGCCGGTTGCGAAACCTGTGTGGGCCAGTACCTGCAATCGAAGGGCGATGGCCGGCGCGAGCAGCTTGCCGTGGGCTGGATGGTGCAGGCCTCGCGCGCATCGGAACTGCATGCCGAAATCGCAAACGGCGTCTACACGCATCACCATTCGATCGGGATCGTGAGCGCAGATTCGGAGATGCACTCGTTCGAGACCGCCCCGGAAGGCAGTCCAACGGTTTATTATTATGCGATCAGAGACAGCTTCGACCGCATCGATCTCGATGAGGCATTCAGCTTCACCAGCACGACCGCCAATGCCAGCGACCGCCGGGCTGCGATCTACGCCATCGCCGCAACGCGTGAAGCTCTCGAAGCCAGCATCGCAGGTCAAGTCGCGGACCTGCCCGACACCACCTCCACCGCAACGCGGTTTGAGTGGGCTAATAGCCCCCCTGCGGGGGAGGATTCGCAGTCCGGCGGCTATGGCGCTCGCCGTTTCTATCGGTTCAATTCGACAAACGTCGCATCGGCCGGCACGCTTGTTGTCGCTGAAGGCCGGACTACGGCAAGCAACTTTTTCCGGCATGATTGCGGCGGCGAACCGCAGCTGAATGGGCCTGAATTGGGGGCTTGGCGCACACGCCTTGCAAACGCGATCACCGCGTACGCCAACCTTGGCTTTGACGTATTGGCGTCAGAAGAGGGCTTTCTCGGTCCAGGACAAAGGTTTGGCGGCTTTTATGAACTCACGCCGCCGGGGCCGCCGCCGTGTTGGCACGAGATCAGCGAACAGCGCGGCGGCGCGCTGGTGGCGACGCGCCTGGTCAATGGCGAGCCGGTCGAGATCGCGCACATCGCCGTCAATGCGGGCGAGAACGCCAAGGGCGGCGGCGGCGGCGCGCAGGCCGACCATCAGGCGATGTACGATCCTTCGACCGCCGCCGACGTGCTGCGTGCGCGCTTTCGCGACCGTTCGACGGCAGTGGGCGTCGATCTGAACAACGGGGCGGTCACCTATGCGAGCCCAGCGGAAGTCGCGGTCGGCAACGGCGAGTTTCCGCACCGGTTGTCAGCTAATCTCATCTGGCGCGGCGGACCGGTTCAAACAGATATCTTCGGCCCGCTCATCCACACCGAACCGCAGACGCCGTGGACCACAAACTGTAACAACACGCTGACGATCTCGGCCAGCGGTCTTGAAGCCATGGGCGAAACCGACGCGCGTGCGGCTGCGGGCACGATCGCCGCGTTCCTGGCCCAGCAGGACATCTACCGCCAGACCGCTTCGACGCAGCGCGACGTCGCGGCCGTACTGGTCGGCGCGTGGTGGCTAAACGAAATCGAAGGCAACGTCGTCACCGTCAACCTCGGCGCCGATACGCGCCAGTTCATACGCAAGGTCAACAATCAGTGGTTCCTGCCAGGCGCCGGCGCCTACGCCACGCTGACGCAAATCGGCAACCGCGCGATCGGCACCGAACCCCCGTGCAATCCCGAACTCATCACCTACGTTCCGACGCGTGGCTGGATGACTGACGGCATGGCGTTCCAGGTGACCAACGCCAATGGCGATACTCAGACCTTCTCGCGCTGGGAGACGCTCTATCAAGAGACCGGCGGCGCCTACTGCGCCAATCTGCGCGGCTTCCGGCTGACCGGCTGGTCGTTCCCGCAAGGCGTCACTCTCAGCTTCGTCTATTCTCCGCACGTCCTCGCCGGCGTCGATGTGCTCACTGAGGTGAACAATAATCTCGGGCGCCGGCTCTGCTTCAGCTACGACAATTTGACCGGCGTGCTCTCCGGTTTCAGCAACTGCCTTGCCGGGGGCGACGCCAGGGCATCCACGGTCACGCTCTCGCCGGTCAACACAACAATCGTCGATGCGGCGGGCGCCGATACGCGCATGACAGGGTCGGTCATCCTGGGCCAGCATGTGTTGACTGAGGTCTATGACGATGACGATCCGCAGAACACGCCCTCGCTCCGCTATGCCTACGACACGCTAGGTCGGGTTCGGGAAGCTCGGGACGCTGTGGCGCTGCAGCTGGGCGGGCGCGATCCCTACGAGTTCCGCATCGTCCCCGGCGCGCGCGGCGAACGGGAGGACCCGCTGGGCGGTCGCTATGCTGTGCTCTCGAATATCTACGATGCGGCCGGCGTGCGCTCGCAGCGGCACATCGACGAAATCGGGCGCGCAACCAATATTCGTTTCGATGGGCGCGGGCGGATCGCAGCTTATGCGTATCCCGAACTCGACGAAGAGCGGTTGACGTACGACGGGCGCAACCGGATCACGCAATTGCGGCGCCTCGCCAAGCCCGGCTCTGGGCTCGCCGACATCGTCGTCAACGCGACCTGGAACGACACCTGGAACAAGCCCGCATCGATCACCGACGCGCGCGGCTATCGCACCGACTTCGCTTACGATCCATCGGGCGTAGGCGCAGGCCAATTGCTGAGTGCGACGCGGCCCGCCCCTGCCGGCGCAACGCCGGTGGGCTCGGGGACGCGGCCGGTCTACAGTTTCACCTACGGCGCCTTCGGCCGCCTGGCCACGAGCACCGATCCCACGGGCGTCGTCACGTCGAACGCCATCGACGGCGCGACCGGCAACATCACCTCGACCACGCTCGATCCGGGGTCGTCCCCGCACGTCAACGCGACGACGAGTTTTACCTATGACGCTCAGGGCGATGTGCTGACAGCGATCGATCCGCGCGGCAACGCCACGTCCAATTCCTACGACGCCATGCGCCGGCCTACGCTAGTGCGCCATCACAACGGCGGGACGGGCGCAGCGCTGCTCGCGGCCGAGCGCACCAATTACAACGCGCTGGGGCAAGTCACGTCCGTCGAGGGCGGGACGGCGTTCTCCGGAACCAACGTCACCGCCTGGCTGACGCGCGAGACGCGCACCTATACGCCCACGGGACAAGTGGCGAGCGTCCGTGACGGGCTCAACAACACGACGACGAACGGCTACGACGATGCGGATCGGCTGGAGACGGTCACCGATCCGGTGAACCGGCGCACGCGCAACGAATACGATCTTGCCGGACAGCTCTTGCGCGTCATCCGCGCCGATGGCAGCGCGATCCAGCAGGACTATGCCCGCTACACTTACAGCGCCAACGGCCAGCGCCTCTCCGTGCGGGACGCCAACAACAACCGCAGCGTCTTCGTCTATGACGGCTTCGATCGGCTCTGCCGGCTCTATTTCCCGATCACCACGCTCGGCGCAAACCAGGCCAGCACCGGCGGGATCGCTGAGAATGCGCTGAGCTGCGCGAGCGGCGGGACCACCCCGGATTACGAAGGCTACGGCTACGACGCCAACGCCAACCGCACGAGCTTGCGGGTGCGTTCGGGCGAAACCCTCGCTTTCACTTACGACAACCTCAATCGCGAAGAGTTCAAGGACGTTCCCGGCGGTACGAGCGCCGACGTCAACAGCGGCTACGATCTGGCCGGACGGCGCCTGTTTGCGCGCTTCTCGCCGGACGATACCGTGAATGCGGGCTGCACGGCCAGCAATCCCGGGATCGATTATTGCTACGACACGGCGGGGCGGCTCACGGCGGAAACCAGTTACGGACGGCGCCTCCAGTTCCTCTACGACGCAGCCTCCAACCGCACGCGCGTCACCTGGCCGGACGCGAACTACGTGCAGTACACCTACGACAATCTGAACCGCATGGACCAAGTGCGCGAGAACGGCGCCGCGAGCGGGGCGGGTCTGCTCGCGGACTACAGCTACGACGCGCTGTCACGCCGCTCCGGGATCGCGAGAGCCGGCGGGACGGGCGCTTCCACGGCCTACGGCTACGACAACGCCTCGCGTCTGACCGCGCTCGACCACGACCTCTCCGGCGCCGCCAACGACCAGAACTTCGATTTCACCTATACGAACGCCTCGCAGCTGCTGCAGCGCATCGCCGCAAACGACAATTACCGCTGGCCCGGCGCCAATGTGAGCCGCAGCTACGCGCGCAACGGGCTCAACCAGTACACGGCGGTTTCGGGAACGAACCACAGCTACGATCTGCGCGGCAACCTGACCTCGGACGGGTCGCGGACGTTCGCCTACGATCTGGAGAACCGGCTCACCTCGGTCTCCGGTTCTGCGTCGATGACGCTCGCCTACGATCCGCTCGGTCGTCTCCGACAGACCACCACCGGCGGCGTGACGACCGATTTTCTCTATGACGGCGATGCGCTCGTCGCCGAGTATCAAGGCTCAACGTTGGTGCGCCGCTACGCGCATGGCGCGGGCGTCGATGAGCCGCTGGTCTGGTACAACGGCTCGGCGCTCACCGACCGCCGCTGGCTCATCGCCGACTGGCAGGGCACGATTATCGCTCATGTGAATGGCGCAGGGACGGCGCAGCGATACGCGTACGGACCCTACGGCGAACCCGACGCCTGGGGCAACTCAAGCACCCACGCCCGCCTCCGTTACACCGGCCAAGCCGCGCTGGCGGAAATCGGCCTCTACCACTACAAGGCGCGCGTCTACGATCCAATGCTGGGCCGGTTCCTGCAAACTGACCCC
>CAZHWA010000108.1:0-6701 GCA_964536175.1 uncultured Terricaulis sp.
TCTGCAGCCATGTGTGCTTGCTCAGCGAGGGTAAAGTCGCATTCTACGGGCCCGTGGAAGAAGGGCTTGCGCTTTACGCCGCCGGCAAGGCCCCCAAGCCGAAGGCGATCCCGAGCGCCGCCCCGGCCGCCAAATCCGAGGCGCCGGCGCCCGCCAAGCCCGACGATGAGCCTGAGACTAAGCCCGCGGCAAAGCCGCAGCACGCAGCCGACGCCAAGCCAGCACCCGCCAAGCCCGCACAATAAAGCGCGGAATCAAGTATTGCCCGCCGGAAGCTTAGCGCGGGCGCCACCCCTGATGCTCGAAAATTACATCTATAGCCAAGCCCGCGTAGGCGCGCCCAAGCTGTGCAAGACCTTTGCCCGTGGCGTGGTGGTTATCTTCGCCTGTTATGGAGCGCACGTCCTCCACGCCCTCCCAACGCACAACATGAACGTGGGCGTCATTAGCGGCAATCAGCTGCAACGCGTTTGCATGCGTCACCGCCCACGCCCCATAACTAGGGTTGATGCAGCCCAAGATAATCTGCGCATCGCTACGAATGAGGCGACGTGTTCTTAGTTCAGAGATGAAAGCTATTTTTTTGGCGGCGAACTCCTGCGCAGTGTCGCCGGCATTGGCTTCACCTTGGTGATCAAGAACGACATCGAAGCACGGGCAATCGCACGCATCCAAAGCTTGGCGACCGGAACCTGAATAACCAAGGATTTCGTCGGACAGTGATGTTCCAAAATCTCGGTCGGTCTGGTTGTTGGCCCAACCGCGCGCTCGCAACACGCTGTTGGGAAGGAAATACTCCACCCGTTTATTGTTCGATGCAAAAAGCGCCACGTCTACATTGATCTTGGCTTGCGCCGCCAATTGCTGTGCTGCTTCGTACGCCAAGTTATGCGCCGGTCCGCCGCCTATTGCGCTGCGAAATGGGCGCCTGCCGAGCGTCGCCGTCACCCATTTCGCACTATGCCAATCCCACGCACGGACAACTTGGTCGTGGCTCGGCGGGGCAAGCGCTGGCCCATAGAATCCAGCCATATTCGATTGCCCGACAGCGAGAACTGTCAGCCGAGAGACCATTGTGCACCGCCTATCGATGGGCGCCGTAGTCTGCTATTCCTTCACCAATCGAGCGCTGGCGAGTCTGAAATTTAGTGGCGTGCGCGCGATGAGAAGGAAGCGGGCGCAGTTCGCCGAACCGGCGAACTCATGCGCAGCCGCCAGTCTGTTCTCGCCGGCAACAACGTCATAACTCTCTTCGTCTCTATCGTCCTGCTCGCTTCCGCAGCCGCTCACAATGCGCACTGTAGCTCGCCCGGCACCCTCTGCGACGATGTTGATCTCGCCAGAGTAATTGTCGCCCGCCGCGACGGGCACGCGCCGAGTTTGGAAGGAGATCGTACCGGATTCCTGGAGTGTCAACCTATCTCCCTGGCGGGTTCCGCGATAGATGGCCCAGTCTTCAATCGTTCTACCGGCAAGTACATCTATGGCCGCGGGAGCCTCCGACGTCGGGGATGTTGGGACGGATTGTGGTGACCGCTCGCCACAACCAGCCACAAGGATCATGGCCAAAACAGCAGCGCCAACGCCAATTCGCATATGCATATCCCCTTCGATCAGGCTGTCCCCGCCCTTCGGTGTGCAGCGCCTATAAGGCCAAAACCCGACGGTGCAAAGCACCCCGGCGCCGTCCCGGTGCGCCGTGCTCCGGCCGGGCCGCGCCCAGCCGCGCCGGCCCTTCCCAAAGCTGCATTTTTTTCCCGCAACTTCACCCCTGTGCAGTATGGACGGCCGCGCGAGGTGCAGGGTCCGGCGGCGCCTCCCGCGCGGCCGACCGCCTCAGCGGCGGGGGCGGCTCGCGCCCCTGTCTCAAAGTGTGGCAAATCCGTGTCGCCTGCCCCATTATCCACCGGGGCAGGCAGCCGGCGGGCGCAGCGCGGGTTCAACCGGGCGCGCCGCAGCACGGGAGAAGTGGGGACAATCGTTTCATGCGCGTGCTTGTGTACACCGACAGCAGGGGCCAGCACACGCCGCGCGGCGCGCCTGCGCACGCCGTGTTCGGCGAGCGCCTGGGGCAGCGCACGGACATCGACGCCGAAGTGGTCCTGTGTCCGATGAAGTGGACCACGACGATCGACTTCCTCGACTATCTGGCCAAGAACGCCCACCGCAACTTCGATTACGTCGTCCTCAATACCGGCATTGTCGACTGGTCGCCGCGTCCGCAGCCGAGCGCCATCAACGATCTGTACGACAACAAGTCGCCGGCCAACCTCGACAACGAAAACCTCAACACGCGCGAGTACGCCAAGAAGGTCGTCAACTGGAAGAAGCCCTCGTTCGACGGCCTGTTCACAGAGCCGGCGATGCTGGCCCACCTGGGGCGCGACTTCGGCGTGGAGTTCGAAGGTCTGCCGACCGTCAACATGTACGGCCTCGACATGGCCGAACAGGCGTTGCTGCCGCGCCTGGCGGCGATGGACAATCTCCTGTTCATCAACTCCAACCGCTTCGTCCAGGGCTGGAATGGCGACCATAAACGCGGCCGGCCGGGCAATATCGGCTATACCGAAAAGTACTCCGCCCTGTTCAGGGACGCGCTCGGTCCGCATCGCACCATCGACCTGCTCGCGTGGGACGACGCCGACATCAAGCGCTTCACCTGCGACAACATTCATTTCACCCAGGCCGGCAGCGATTTTCTCTACGAAGAGATCTGCCGCCGGCTGAAGCTGGATCGGGTCATTGTGAACGGATACACGCCTCCGCAAACCGCAGCGGCGACGCCGGCGCCGCCGGCCGCGCTTAAACCTGCCGCCCCCGCACCCTCTTCGCCGTTCTCCGCCTTCGGCCGCACCCTGCTTGAGCCGGTTCGCATCGGCCCGCGCGAGGCGGCCGCCGCCCGCCAGGCGGCGGGGCGCGCGCCGCACGAAAAGCTGGCGACGCTCATCGTCGGCGTGCGTTTCCTCGACGACGATCAGTCGCGCGTGGACAACCTCGCCTTCCTGCTGTCCTGGATCGATCATTTCTACGGCGACCTGTTCGACGTCCTGCTGGTCGAACAGGACCGCTTCTCCCGGATCGACCGCATCGCGCACGCCATGCGGCCCTACGTGCGCCATGTGTTCCTGTTCAACCCCCACGCCTACAATCGCGGCTGGGGCTACAACGTCGCCATCAAGCATCACGTCGACACCCCGGTGGTCGCGCTCATGGACACCGATGTCCTCACCGGCGCAAACTTCGTGCAGGAAATCGTCGACTGCCACAGCACGTACAAAGCGGTTTCACCCTACGCCAACATCTACTTCACCACCGCGGCCGAAGCGGCGGCGGTGATCCAGACGAAATCGACGCGCGCCCTCAAGAACCCGAACCGGGTGCGCAAACCCACCACGGTGGCGGGCGGCGTACTGATCATGAACCGCGCCGCCTATCTGTCGGTCTGCGGCTTCGAGCAATACACCAGCTATGGCGGGGAGGATCGCGCGCTCGATGTGACGCTGATGAATCGCTTCCCCGCACAGGACATCCGGGTAGCGCCGCACATTTATGCGCACCTGTTCCATCCCTCGACGGAGATCGTCCCGGAAAACCTCGAGGCTGTGCTGGGGCACTTGCGCGAACATTACGGCTGCACCGTCGACATGACGCTCACCGCCGCAGACGACATTCATAAGAACTGCGCGCACGCCCCGCCGGCCAGGACCGAAGCGGCGATCGCAGCGCGCGCCGCCTCGTTCGGCGATCCGGAGCTTTATTCCTCGGGCTTGCCGCTCACCGTGAACGGGATCGCCGTCTCGCCGCATGCGCTGCCGGCGACCGCGGCCGCCGAGTTCCCGCCGGCCTTCGAGGGCCTCGACTCATACGAGAAAAAAGAACTTTACGAAGCGCCCGAACCCGATTCCGAGCGCATCGCCGCGCTGTACAACAAATTCCGCGGCAAGCGCTGCTTCATCATCGGCAACGGACCCACGCTCAACAAGCACGACCTGTCGCTGCTGGAAGGCGAATACACCTTCGCGGTCAATTCCTTCTACTACAAGACCGAAGAAACCGGCTTCCGCCCGACTTTCTACGTGGTCGAAGACAACATGGTGATGCGCGAGAACATCGAACGCATCAAGGCTTTCGAGGCGCCCTACAAGTTCTTCCCGACCAACTACGCCAACCTGCACCCCAAGGGCGACAACGTCTATTTCTACCGGATGAATCGCGGCTTCTACGAGAAATCGAGCCCGAACTATTGCACGCCGCGATTTTCAACGGACGCATCCGAAGTGCTCTATTGCGGCCAGTCCGTCACCTTCATCAATCTCCAGCTGGCCTACTTCCTCGGCTTCACCGAGGTCTATCTCATCGGCATGGACTTCGAATACGTTATTCCCGAGGAGTTCAAGCGAAACGGCGATCTCATCGTCTCCACCGCCGACGACCCCAACCACTTCCACAAGGATTACTTCGGAGTCGGCAAGACCTGGAAGGATCCCAAGCTCGAGCGTGTCGCGCTCAACTACCGGCAAGCCAAGGTCGCCTACGAATCTGTGGGCCGGCGCATCTACAATGCGACCATCGGTGGCAAGCTCGAAATCTTCGAGCGCGTCGATTACGAGCAGATGTTGCGCAAACCGGCGCCGGCGCCGGCAAGTGCTCCGGCCCCCCGCCTCCTGCGCGCCGCAACGACGGCTTCGCGAACCGGCCTGCCGCTCATTTCCATCGTCGTGCCGGCGTACAATGTGGCCGAATACCTGCCCCAGTGCCTGGATTCCCTGGTGGCCCAGGACGATGCGAATTTCGAGGTGGTGATTGTCGACGACGGCAGCACCGATGCCACGCCGGCGATCGTCGCCGAGTATTGCGCGCGCTATCCGCATTTCGCCTCTGTGCGGCGGCCCAATGGCGGTTTGGGCGCGGCCCGCAATACCGGCGTCGAGTTCGCCAAGGGCGAGTTCATCTTGTTCGTCGACAGCGACGACTTCGTGTCGCCCCACGCGGTCGGCGCGTTGCGCAAGAAGCAGCAGGAGGGCGATCACGACGTCGTCACCGGCAAGTTCGTCCGGACCTCGGAAGACGGCGTCCCGCAGGACGTGCGGACCGACGCTCTGCCGCAGCACGAAATCCCCAAAGGCTGTCCGCCCTTGTCGCCGGCGTTCAAGGTGCTCGGAGCATTTGCGCCTTCGATCGCTTGTGCGCGGCTCTATCGCACCTCGCTCATTCGCGACAATGCGCTTTTGTTCCCGGGACGGGCGCCGCACGAGGATCTGTATTTCACCTACAAGGCGCTAAGCTTCGCCCGCTCCGCGGCGGAGATCCCCGAGCGGATCTATTTTTATCGCCAGCGCGAGGGCGCGCTCAGCAAGGCGATGTCCAAGGCGCACGTGGACACCTTGTTCGCACAATGGCTCGACGCCGACGAGTTCATCGCCAAGACCGGCGCGCCGCAGCTCGCGCGCGCTCTGGCGGCCCGCCGTACGCTGATCCTGCTCGAAGGCTTCCGCAAGCGCGCTGCGGCCTCGCCGCAGACGCGCGAATATCTGCGCGAAGAACTGAGCAAGCGGCGCGTCGGCATGCACGCGCTGCTGGCCGAGTTCCGCAACTCCCGGATCGCCGATTCCTTCATGCATCCGCAGGCGGTCAAACTGGTGGAATCGCTGCCGGTGGACACCGGCATTCAGCCCGGCTTCGAGCCGATGAACGTGGTCTATCCGTTCGACAAGATCGGTTTCGCGAGCTATCGCGCCCGCGAGAACAGTCCGGCCTCCGACGCCGACCGGCGCGCGCTCGCCCGTCTGCACAACGCCTTCAAGGGGCAGCGCTGTTTCATCATCGGCAACGGGCCGTCGCTGAACAAACACGACCTGTCGCTGCTGAAAGGCGAACACACCTTCGCGGTCAACTCCTTCTTCTACAAGACCGAAGAAACCGGCTTCCGCCCGACCTTCTTCGTGGTCGAAGATAATCTCGTCATGCGCGAGAACATCGACCGCATCAAAGCCTACGACGCGCCGTTCAAGTTCTTCCCGGCCGAATACAAGGACCTGCACCCGGCGCAGCCGAACGTGTTCTTCTATCCGGCCAATTCGGGTTTTTATCTGCAATCGAGCCCGAACTATAGCGTACCGCGGTTTTCAACCGACGCGACCAAGCACGTGTTCTGCGGCCAGACGGTGACGTTCGCCAATCTGCAGCTGGCCTACTTCCTCGGCTTCACCGAGGTCTATCTCATCGGCATGGACTTCCATTACGTCGTGCCGGACGCGCATGGGCGTAAGGGCAACTGGATTCTCTCCACGACCGACGACCCAAATCACTTCCACAAGGACTATTTTGGCGCCGGCAAGACCTGGAAAGACCCCAAACTTGACCGCGTCGCCAACACCTATCGCCAGGCGCGCCTCGCGTTCGAGGCCACCGGGCGGAAGGTGATGAACGCCTCGATCGGCGGACGGCTCGAAATCTTCGAGCGCGTCGATTATTCCTCGCTGTTCAAGCCGAAGGCCTTGGCCATGGACACCACCGCATCGCATGTCGGCGCTTCGCCAGGCGCGTCCAGCCTCACCGCGCACGCGCCCACGCTGGCGCGCACGGCGCCGCCGAACGTCATTTTCCCGAGCCAACCCGCGCCGGCCCCGGCGCATGCGCACCGTCCGGCGCGGCCGGCCGGCCCAAGCGCGGCCGCGCCCGCGGCTGCGCACGTCGCCGTT
>CAZHWA010000109.1:0-6612 GCA_964536175.1 uncultured Terricaulis sp.
TTCTCAAGCATGGTGCGTTCTGGTCCTGCGTTCCCCTCCGTTTATCCACAAGCTCATGACGTGCGTTCGCTGGTCAAGGCGTTGAGAAAGCTGGGAGACAACCGGAAACAACTGGGACACAGCGGGAAACGCCGATCCCACAGAGCACAGAGTGAAGTGCGCTCTAACTCATCGAAATGATGACTTACTTTTTGAGCCGAACGCCTGGTCCGCCATCTGTTCGGTCCGAGGACGCAAGGAATACGATGCCGGCTGACTTGAGGGCGCGAAGAACTGCATCAACGTTGGCGGACGTGCTTCTCCCCGGGCCCATGGCGCCCTCCATCCGCTTGATCGTCGGGACGGACAGCTTTGACTTTTCGGCCAGATCTTTCTGACTCCAGTCGAGCAGAGCGCGCGCGGCGCGTATCTGTCCGGCCGTCGGCGCGTCCGGACTTTCGGGATCACTTGATCCCTTTGGGTTGACTGCGCGCGCCATCGTGATACCTTTGGCATCAACATAGTCAGAAGGTTTTACCAGTGTCCGAACGCCCTGATAAGGCGCGCGCGAGCGTGCGCCCTGAAGGTCCCTCGCGCCGCACCTTGATCGCCGGCGCAACGGCGGCAGCGCTGCTTGCCGGAGCGGCCACGGCGCAGACAGATCAGGCCGTCACAGCTTGCGAGAATTGGCTCGCCCTGGACGCCGAGCGCAATCGTTTGTCCCGCCGCTGGCAGAAGCTCGAAACGCAGCTCGCGCGCGAACACAACTTCCTGAAGCTCTCGCGCCGCCAGCAAAAGAAGCTGCCGCAGGCGCAGGAGCTCTACGAGATCGACGACCGTCTGGAGGAACTCTGGGAGGAGCAAGAGGCGCTGCTGAAGCTATTGCCGACGTTCGTCGCCACCAGCGCCTTCGGCCTCGCCGGCAAACTAGCCGTCGCTGCGACCCACGTCTGCAAAGACGAGAACGAAGAAGGCCATCACCTGATCGCGTCGATCCTGCGCGACCTCAAGGCGATGATGCCCGCGGACCTGCCATGACGTTGCTCTGCGTATCCTTGTGTGTCCTGGCGTTGGCGGGCGCGCTCCTTCATCTGGCGTGGTGGCTCGTGATCGCGGCGCTGCTTTGGGCGCCGTCCGGCGCCAGCGCGATTGTGGTCGGTTGGTATGTCGCCGAATGGTCGGAGCACACCGCCCTTGGCGTCGCGGCAGCAATCACCACCGCTGCGCTCGTGCGCTTCGCCCTTCTGAGGCTGTGGGCGCACCTGTTCACGCGATGCTCCATCGCGTTCCTCGCTTGGGAGAAGGCCTAATGAAGGCGCGTAAGCCTTCGGGCCCGTCCCGGCGTGGCCTGATCGCCGGCGTGGCGGCTGCGCCGCTGCTCGCGACCGGCAGCGCTCCCTCAAAGCGCCCGCCGACGCCGAAGCTCCCGGTGGAAACGCCGCCAAGCCCCATCGATCCGGTTGTCGAACTCGCGCGCCAGTCCTTGGCGCTGCATCGCGAGAATGAGCGGCTGCATCGCCGCTACGGCACGGTCGAGGCTTGGCTCGCCGACAATCATAACTGGTTCAGGCTCACCGAAGCGCAGCAGCGCGCGCTGCCTGCGGGGCGCAAGCTCTATGACATCCATGATCGTTGGGCCGTGCTCGACAAGGAACGGCCCCGCACGATGCGGCGCCTGCGCCGCACGCCGGTCACGAGCCTCGACGGCGTGATCGGCAAGCTCCAGGTCGTCGCCGCCGCGATCGAACCGGACGAATTCCCGAGCGCCTATCGCCTGCTCAAGGCGACGATCAACGATCTGCGTATGCTACGGCAAGGATCATGACGCCACCGTGCTCGCGCGCGGCAATGGCCGGCGCGTTGCGCCGCCGCGCTCCGGCTGGATCGTCCGTGATGCTCACGTTCTCTTTCTCCGGCACGGTCGGCTGCGTGCGGAGCACGGCGCCAGATGAACTGACGCTCGCCGTCGCATCGCCGTTAGACCGCCCGGGCTCCTCTCCCCGCATGGTCTGGATTGTCTGTGTCGCGCGCGATCAAGCATTGCGCGCCGCATCTGCCCTTCACGCCGGCGATCACATTCGCATCGATGGTCACATCGAGCCCCGCCAGCGCAGTGTCGGCGAACGCACGTTCTACTCTGTTGCCTTCATCGCGAAGACGATCGAACGGATTTCTGCGATCTCCGACAATGGGGGCGCGGGTGGTTGATGCCATCGTGCTCGCGCGCGCCAAGGGCAAGCGCGTGCCGCGCCGCGCTGGCGCGCGTCCCTTGACCCGCGCTGCGCGCGATGGCCGAGGCGAAGGCGTCGGGCCGCGGGGCGTCCCGAACTGAAGGTCGACGGCGCCTGCCGGCAGCGTCGACCACGGGGCAAAGTAAGTGAGTTGTTCATTGCCCTGAGTCAGCTGGATTCCCAAAAGCGGAAAGTGACGTAGTGCTGCCCCAAAGCAGACATCGCGATCGACGAGGCCGGAAATCAAACTTACTACCGGCCGACATCAGTTAGGATCGCATCAAGCCTATCGATCAATAGGTTGTGCGGGTCATCCCCGGCGTCAAAACCGACAAGCATGTCGGCAAGCTCAGATCCCGAAATGTACAGGATTAATTTCCCCGACTCGCGCAATGATCCCTTGATTGCGGACCGCGCGCTTTCGGCAAGTCCATTGCGCGCCACGACCACGGCAACACCTCTCAACGCAGTTGGATAAAGGTAGCGTTCGGTAGTGTATATCTGATCCTGCGTGATCGGATCGCTGTAATTCTTGAATTCGAAAACCACATAACGCGTCCTAAAATCACGCGCCAGGGAGACCCAGAAGTCATGCTTTGGGGTCAAACGACCGATCAAATCGAGACGATGAAACCCACCTTCGACTGGATGCTGCTTTGTCCAAGCGCCAAACTCTGGGGCGAAGAGAAGTTCTATGGCGCTCTGACACGCATTCTCGAACGCCGCTGAACCTTCTCTACCAAGAGCGCAGCTTTGCAGCGCGGACGCGAAGCGACGCCCGATTGCAGGATCCGCAGCGAGAGGTTCTAGGAGCTGTGGCTCAATCGCGTCGGCTTCTCCTGCGGGGTCGGAATCTGCTCTCGTCGCTCTGACAATCCTCGCCAGACGACGTATCAAGGACTGATCCGGACGGCACTTCTTGAAGAGCGTGTCCAAGTCCCAGATATCAACGGACACGTCGACATCAGCAATGGTATGGCCTCGCACGGGTGCTGAGAGTATTAGTATGCCCTTGCCGCTTCCCTGACTTTTGATCGTCCTTTCAAGCTGACGCAGACCATTCTCCGTCAAGCGGCTTAGACCTTTGTTCGAGCGATAGAATTTGATCTCTACGTAGGTCGTATCTCCGTTGGAGTCCTTGACCGTCAGATCGGGAGATCGATCGCGAGTTGTGACTGGACTCGGCGCACTCGATAGTTCGTAGCCCTCCTTGGCGAGTAGAGCCTTGCAGAATTCAACGAATTCGACCTCTAGTGTCGCTCCATCACTGGCCATTGGCTCCCCGTCAAACGCTGCCTTGTATGGTTGCTTGCTCAATTCACGAGCCCATTACCTCAAGAAGAGGTCGGTTTCGCAAAAAGGGAGACGCCGCTCAACGGCGACAGACGAATCTATCCTGCAACGACGCACAGAGTGCGAATGCGTTATTGATTGCGCGACCTATCAGCTCGAAGAGACTTCCGGCAAAGCAGCTCGATACGGAAGCTTCTTGCTTATTCCATCAAGCAGAGGAGGACCGCGAAAGCGGAGGTTCGGATCAGGTTCATCAAGCCGCATCCCCCACTTGGGACGTCCACCGACGAGAGCAATAACGCGCGGCACGATCTCCGTGACAACTGGTTGGCACACATCGTGCCGCAAGCCCAACGCAGCGATCTCGGCCACAATCGCGGCTCGCCGCTGCTGATTGTCGAAATCCAAGAATAGGATGGGTACTCCATAACCTATCGCCGCAATTCGAAGCTCCCACATGACCCAATCAGATCGGGTAATCCCGGGTCGGCTGGCTACTATTACAATGTCTGCGGTGAAAATCCTGGCCGCCACTTCGGCCTGTACATTGAGTTCCGCAACGTCTCCGCCGCGAGGACCGGCGATCTGCTGCCTTTCGTTTAGTGAGACGTCGTCGATGCAGTGCCCTTGACTGCGGAGTTTTCCCAGGACCTGCTCGTAGAGCTCACGGTCCTGCCCCCAGCGATGGCTCATGAATATGCGAATGTAGCGCTCTTCGGACCCCGGCTTCCAATACGCAAACTGCGGGGTCGACGCGTTCTTGGGCATTGCCACCTCCCCACTTTTTCCAAGGGGTCGCGCCGTGACTGCACTTGGTCAAGCAAAAAGAGGATGGCTGCCCTAGCTCCTCTTTCGGACACATCCTGACCAATCCCAAAACCGAACAAGGAATAGAGGGCCGCAAAGCGGTCTTTGGCGGTTCAATCGTGGCCTTTAGGCCGGGCACATTTGCCGTCTCGTTCGCCGGCATGCGCTAGCTTATGCCATTCCTCGAAATAGGCGGCCGACATCGCCACGATAGCCGTACCGGCCGCAGATCGGAATCGCTACACCTTGCTCATGCCGACCGAAAAGCTGCCCCCGAACTTCCGGCTATTGCACCAGGGCGAAGAGCAACTGCGCGTCAAATCCATTGAAGCGATCGAGCGCGATCCAATATTGCTTCTGCACCTTCGCATCACTGAGCGCGCGATGGACGTGCTCGACGTCTTTCGGCAGTACCCAACGACGGACGAAGATTTCAAAGTCGTGCAGATGCTGAACCTGCGCACGTTCAACGCGATGGCGGCTTCCGTGAAGCTGATGCTTTCGGGCTACTATCTCTTCAGTGCACAGGTTCTGCGTGATGTGCTCGAAACTGTGTTTCTACTGGACCTGTTTCGGACGGACGCCGCCGCAATAACGGTTTGGCGCAATGCGGACCGCAAGGGCCGAATGAAAGAGTTCGGTCCGGTAAAGGTGAGGGAGAAGTTGGACGCACGCGACGGCCTGACCACGATGAAGCGTGCGAAACTTTACGAGCAGTTTTCGGAGCTGGCCGGACACGCAACCATGATGTCCGTGGCGATGCTGCGACCCACGGGCATGGACGCAGTGAACACGCCGTTCATCGACCCGAACGCGCTGGAGGCGGTCAGTTCAGAGATGGGCAGACTCGCGGTGCAGATTGGAGAAATTGCCGTCGCTATGGCGCGCACCGACAACGAGGCCTTCGTGCTGAAATTCGCGGAGATCACCACGTCGTTCGTGGACTGCAAGGGCGAATGGCTCGACCGCTTCTACGGGCCGTAAGCGCCGGAATCTTCTTACCTTGGGCGATTCGCGGTAAGATCGCTGCATGGCAAACGATTCCAAGCCCTACGTTCCATTCTCGCAGCGCACAGGCATTGATCCCATCCCGCCGCAGCTGAAGCTGGGGGAGATGTCCGGCGATTTGCGTCGCCTCCTGTTCTTGGCCCTGCATCGCGAAATCCGGCGCGCTTTGCGGCACGGCCCGATGGAGGCCTATTTTCAAGACGAATGGCGCGACTTGGCGCTCGATCTACACGTCCGCTTCTTCAAGCAAGGCGCGGATGTCTTCAACGCGCAGCCCAGCCGGACTGAAGAAGCCATTCGCGCGATCATCTACAGAGAGAGCATCGGTCCAGTGTTCAATCTGGTCGAGTTCATCATCAGGCACCGCCACTGCGGCTCAGGCGCGATCACGGACGTGGCCGATGCATTCGTTGAAAGTCGCTCCGCCTATCGCGTGATCGACAAGCAGATCGTCGGTATCGGCACTGAAGAACAGGCGGCGGCGTTTCAGCGCGCAGTCGCAGAGGCCGAGGCGAAAAACGCCAGCGGCGCGCGCAAGCACCTGATCGAGGCGGGGGTGGCGCTGAGGAACGGCGACTGGGCCGGGAGCGTGCGCGAAAGCATCCATGCGGTTGAGGCCGTCGCAGTGCGCCTCGCGCCCGGAACCGATACTTTGGGCGACGCCCTCAAGGTCGTTGACAAGCAAGGCCACCTGCACGGCGGGCTGAAGGCGGCTTTCGGCTCGCTCTACGGCTACGCCAGCGACGAAAAGGGCGTGCGCCACGCCAAGGTGTTCGATCAGGCCGAAGCGCAGGTTGATGAGGCCGACGCGCTGTTCATGCTCGGCGCGTGCGCGTCGTTCGTATCGTATCTGCTGGCGCGCGGCGGCTGCTAAGACTGCAGCCGCTTCCCGCGCCCCAAGCGCGGCCCCCGCTTCGTGTTAACGGGACCGAACCGGGGCTGCATTGCGCAACACAGGCAACGCGCGCGCAGAGACAGCTATTCACAGGAAAAATCCTGAGACTGTGGGCCGTGTGGTTGGTAGCAAAGTGGTAGCAGGTCTGTGGAAAACGCTTCCGCCAGACCCGCTTGCTACCAAAAAATATCAATGAAAACTGGAGCGGGCGATGAGATTCGAACTCACGACCCCAACCTTGGCAAGGTTCTCGCACCCTCAGCTGGGAGAAGGTGACTGAACAAGTCAGGCTGTACCGGGCCCGGTTGAACTGCTGGCAACCGGGTGACTTTCAAGCGATCCAAGTAATCGGCCCACCACTGCATCATGCTGACGCGTTCGTCCCAGTACTGGGCGCGA
>CAZHWA010000110.1:0-6594 GCA_964536175.1 uncultured Terricaulis sp.
CACCTTGGACGGCCTCCCAGGCGGGTGGCGGGAGCGTGGAATGATCGGCGTCGTGGTGGTGTCCCACGGCCGCTTGGCGGATGAATTCGTCGCAGCGGCCGAGCACGTGCTTGGACCCCAAGAACAGATGCGGGCGATCGCGATTGGCGCGAACGACGATATGGAAGAGCGACGCGCGGACATCATCGATGCCGTGCGCGCGGTCGATCGTGGCGACGGCGTCGTCATTCTCACCGACATGTTCGGCGGCACCCCATCCAATCTCGCGATCTCGGTGATCCACGAAGTGAAAACGGAAGTGATCGCGGGTGTGAACTTGCCCATGCTGATCAAGCTTGCCGAGGTACGCGGCCGTGTGAGCTTGCCGGAAGCGGCGCTGGCGGCGCAGGATGCGGGGCGCCGCTACATCCGGGTCGCTTCTGTGGAGCTTGCTGGCGGCGCCTGAAGCGGGACGGCACATGACGGCCAGGCGGACCATCAAGATCGTCAACCAGCGCGGTCTGCATGCGCGTGCGTCGCGCAAGCTGGCGGAACTCGCGCTCACCTTCGATACAACGCGGATTTTCGTGAAGCGCGAAGACGAAGAGGCGGACGCTCGATCGCTGATGGACCTGATGATGCTCGGCGCCGGGGTCGGCCAGGACGTGGAGATCGAAGCGCGTGGGCCACAAGCGGAAGAGGCGGTCATTGCCGTTGAGGCGCTATTCGCCGCGAAGTTTCATGAGGACGAATGACGAATTGGCTTCGACCGCTGGCAGCGGCGCTTGCGCTCTTCTGTTGCGGGGCGCTCTCGCCGCCCTCGCAACGCATCACCTATACGCTGACCCCGATCGTCGAGAACGGCGCGCTCCGGGCCGTGCAGATCGACCTCACGTTTCGAGGTCAAGGCGATGGAGAGACGAACCTGCAGCTGCCCGACGAATGGGGCGGCGAGCGGGATCTGTGGCGCGCAATCGAGGAACTCGTGGTCGTGTCCGGCGCCGAAATGCGCGATGGCGCGACGGCCAGCGAACGCCTGCTGCGACACGACCCGAATGCGAGAATCCATGTTCGCTATCGGGTGATGCAGGACTGGGAGGGCGCGCCGACAGGCGGTCGCAACACCTATCGACCGATTATCCAGGCCAACTATTTCCATTTGATCGGCGAAGCGGCGCTCGTCACGCCCGATCTGCATAACGTCACGCCGGTCCGCATACGGACCCGGCGCATGCCGCGCGGCTGGTCGTTTGCCTCCGATTTGCAGCATCCCGGCGCCGCGCTCGGTCACGTCCGGGCCAGCATCACCGTCGCCGGTGATTATCGCATCAACCGCGCGACGGACGGGGCGACGCGTGTGGCCATACGCGGCGATTGGAGCTTCACCGACCGCGCCTTTACCGCTCAAGTCGCAGAAATCATTGGCGGGCATCGGGCGTTTTGGGGCGAGCGCCCGACACCTTACCTGGTTACGGTCACGCAGACGGTGTCACACACGGAAGGCCAAATGAGCGTCGGCGGCACTGGGCTGGGCGACGCCTTTGCGTTCTTCGCAACGCCGAATGTGGATGACGCACCGATCACCCGCACGCTAGCGCATGAAAGCTTTCATACCTGGATTCCCGGCCGCATCGGCGGCATGCCGCAGGAGAATGAAGCTGCTTCCTATTGGTTCTCCGAGGGGCTCACCGATTTCTATACCGGCCGCATGCTGGTGCGCCAAGGGCTGTGGACTCCGCAGGAGTTCGCTGATGACTTGAACGAGATCCTCGCCGCGTACGCGCGCTCGCCGGTGCGTGAGGCGCCAAACGCGCGCATCGCCGCCGACTTCTGGAATGACGGCGACGTGCAGCAATTGCCGTATCAGCGGGGACGATTGTTGGCGACGCTGTGGGACGCACGCCTGCGCACCAGCGGCCGAAACTTCGACGACGTAATGTTGGAAATGCGTGACCGGGCGCACGCCGGCGATCCGGCCGGGGCGGTCGAGATGCTGCCCGTGGTGTTGGCCTCGATGGGGCTTGATGTTCGTGCGGACATCGAGTCTCATGCCGAGCAAGGCGCCCAGATATCGTTGCCGGAAGACGTGTTCGCTCCTTGCGGCCGCATCGTCACCGAGCAGGCGCCGGTGTTCGATCCAGGGTTCGACGTGGCGGGGATGCGCGCCAACGACGGCGCGATCAGCGGGGTCGAACCTGGATCGCCGGCTCACGAGGCAGGATTGCGCGATGGAATGATCTTCCTTCGCCACCAATCGGGCCGTGTTGGCGATGTCGCGCAAGAGCTCGTTCTGGTAGTGCGCGACGGCGAGCGGGAGCGTACGATCAGCTATTATCCGCGCGGCCGTGAGACCTACACTCTGCAGCGCTTCGACATCGACGCGCCACTCGAAGCCGCGCTTGAGGCACAATGTCGTGCCGTGCTCGGTGGCGGTTGAAACCCGCGCTGACGTTCACTCGTTATCCGGTTTATGAGCCGCCCCGTCATTGTCACCATTCCCCATCGGTTGGGAAAGGAGGAAGCGCGCAACCGTGTCGCCGCCGGCGCTGGCCAACTGCGCGATCAGTTTGCGGCGCTGTCTGTGTCGAACTTTCAGCATGTCTGGTCGGGTGACCGTTTGAACTTTCACGCACAAGCGCTCGGGCAAGCCATCATCGGGGGCATCGAAGTGAACGATACGGACATCCGCATCGATGTGACGTTGCCGGGGCTACTCGGGATGTTCGCGCACAAGATCGCCGGCAGTCTGCAGCGACAGGGCAGGCTCCTGCTCGAAAATAAGTAAAGGGAACTCACAGGCGGCTTCTCCCGTTGCCGGTCCGGCGAACGGAGAGGCTGATGAGCGCTGAAGCGATTATGATTTGGGTTGCGGTGGGGGCGCTTGCGGGCTGGCTGGCGGGTCTCGTAGTGCGCGGGTTCGGATTTGGACTGCTGGGAAACATTCTGCTCGGCATCTTGGGCGCCGTGCTCGGCAGTTGGCTGCTCAACGCCGCGGGAATTGGCTTGGGGGGCGGTCTGCTCGGCGCGATCCTCACCGCGTTCATCGGCGCGGTCGTGCTGTTGCTGATAGTGCGCTTGGTGAAGCGCGTCTGATGCCGGATGTCCCGGTCTGGCTGGTCAACACGATCGGCGCTGTCGCCGGTGTCTGTTCGATGATCAGCTTCATCCCGCAGATCGCAAAGATCCTGCGCGAGCGCAGCGCAGCCGCCGTGTCGTTGCGTATGTATGCGGTGACGATTGTTGGCTTTGTCTGCTGGACTGCGTTCGGCGTACTGACCAATTCCTGGCCGGTGGCGCTTGCGAACGCGGTTTGCCTCTGCCTGACCTCGACAATTCTGGTCTTGCGCTTGCGTTTCGGCGGCGAAGCCGCTTGAACTTGGCGGCCAGGGGAGGGACCCATGCTCAAGCGCGCCGCATTATCGCTTTCAGTCCTCGCACTCCTTGCCTGTGGGCAACAACGGCCGGAGGCAGCCGCGCCGGCGGTGCAGCTTTATGCGATGGATTGTGGCAGAGGCGATTTTGCCGACATCGGCATGTTCGCCGACGACGGTTCGATGAACGGACAATCGCGGACGCTGGTTGTGCCGTGCTATCTCATCCGTCACCCGGCGGGCGACCTGATCTGGGATAGCGGATTTCCCGACGCTATCGCGGCCATGCCCGGCGGCCGCATGGCGCTTCCAGAAATGGGCGCGGAAGTGGTTATGGCCGCCAGCTTGGAATCGCAGCTTCAGCAGCTCGGTATCACTCCAGCCGATATCGAGTTTGTCTCATTTTCTCATCAACACGGCGACCACACCGGCAACGGCAATCTGTTCGCCGGGTCGACCTGGATCGTTGATACGGACGAGCGCGCGTACATGTTCAGCGAAGAGGCGCGGCAGAGTCAGGCATTCGCCGGCTACGCTCAGCTTGAGAATGCTGAGACGCGCCTGATCGAAGGGGAGAGCGACTTCGATGTGTTTGGCGATGGCAGTGTCGTCGTGCTGCAGGCGCCGGGGCACACACCCGGCCATACGATCTTGCTGGTCCGGCTCGCCAATGCCGGGCCGGTGCTGCTGACCGGCGACATGTACCATCTGGCTGAAACACGGGAGCGGCGTCTTGTGCCCAGTTTTAATGTCGACCGCGCCCAGACTCTCGCCTCAATGGACAGAATCGAACAGCTCGCGGCCGAGACGAACGCGCGCGTCATACGCCAGCACGTACCGGAGGATTTCGACTCACTGCCGCGTTTCCCTGACGCGTTGAACTGAGCGGGAGGACCGCACCAATGGCGCGAAGTTCCGCGGGGCGCAGCAAGGAGGCGGCACGCCTCGCACGTGCAAAACCTAGTAAGAGCGTGCCTTTTGGCGAAGGTAAGCGCATCTTCAACGCACCTCGCGAGGGAGGATGCTTATGATTACGCCTGAAAACCAACAGGCCTTCGTGAATTGGCTCACGGTTTGGGGCCCGCGAATTGCCCTGGCCATCCTGATCGTCATCATTGCTCACTTCGCCGCCAAGGCGGTGAAATGGGCGATCGCCAAGGGCGTTGACCGCGTGCCGTTTCTCTCGCGTCGCGACAGCGCGGCCGGCGCCAAGCCTACTGTGGATATCGGCGAACGCATCGGGGAAGTCGGCTACTGGCTGGTCTGGCTGCTGGGTCTTATGGCGGCGTTGGCGCAGCTCGGCCCCTGGGCAAATCCGGTGATCACGCCGCTCAACGGCATGGTGGCGAACTTTTTCAACTATCTGCCGAACATCGTGGGCGCGCTGTTGATCTTCATTATCGGCTTTGCGCTCGCAACCATTGCACGGCGCATGGTCGAAGCCCTGGTGGAGGCCATCGAACTCGATCGCAGACTGGTGGACGCCGGCCTCACCCACACCCCGCGCGGACCCGGGCTGGCGCGGCTTCTCGGCATTCTTACCTTCACTCTCATCATCATTCCGGTGGCCATCGCCGCTCTGGACGCGCTCGCCATTGAAGCGATCTCCAGTCCGGCGACCGCTATGCTGAACAACATTCTGATGACCATCCCTCGCGTGATCGGCGCGGCGTTGATCATCTTCATCGCCTATGTTGTCGGCCGCTGGGTCATGATGCTCACAGAGGAAGGCCTGAAATCGATCGGTTTCGACGACATCATCTTCTCGATCGCTAACGCCGAACCTATCCGCGTCGGCATGCGTCAGCAGCCGGAAACGATCGTGCCCGCCAGCGACACCGCGGGTTTCCGACGTTTCCCGCCTTCGCGCATGATCGGGCTTGCCGTTCTCATCGGCATCGTCCTGTTCGCAGCGGTTGAGGCGGCGCGCATTCTTGAATTCGGCGCTATGGCGGCGATGCTGAGCCAAGTGCTCGAACTCGCTTCCAGGATCGTGTTCGGCGCGGTGATCATCGGTCTGGGCGCCTTGCTCGCCAACATTCTCGCGGCTGCGACACTGCGTGAAGGCAAGCCGACATCCGAGATACTGTCCGTGCTGGTGAGATGGGGCGTGATAGCTCTAGCGAGCGCCGTGGGCCTGCGCTTCATGGGGCTGGCCAACGAGATCATCGTGCTCGCCTTCGGCCTCATCCTCGGATCGGTGGCCGTCGCGGTGGCGATTGCCTTCGGCATCGGGGGCCGTGACGCCGCCAAGCGGCTGCTGGACCGCTGGAGCAGCACGCCGCCGCCGGGGTCGCCTTGATTGGCGTTCGGGCCGCTGGCCAAAGGTCCGGCGGCCCGCATGATTTGCTTCCGTCGCCTACAGATTGAGAGCTACGCCCGGATTGCGACCGCACGGCCGTTCTGCTATGTGCGCGTGCCCGCCGAGGAGCGTTGCGACGGCTCTGCCGCCAGGCTCGACGGGCTCCCGCCCAGGAAACGACGCTCGCGAGCTTTCGAAGGAGGGCGCGCGATGAGCGCTACTGATTTTGTGGTAAAGGACCTCTCACTCGCCGAGTGGGGCCGCAAGGAAATCGAAATCGCCGAAACCGAAATGCCCGGCCTCATGGCCGTGCGCAAAGAGTATGGGGCAAAAAAGCCGCTCAAGGGCGCGCGTATCGCCGGCTCCCTGCACATGACCATCCAGACCGCCGTGTTGATCGAGACCCTGCAAGAGCTTGGCGCGGAGGTGCGCTGGGCCTCGTGCAATATCTTCTCGACGCAAGACCACGCCGCAGCGGCGATCGCCGCCGAGGGCACGCCGGTCTTTGCCGTGAAGGGCGAGACCCTGGACGAGTACTGGGACTACGCGCACCGGATCTTCGAGTGGCCGAACGGCCGGTACGCCAACATGATCCTGGACGACGGCGGCGATGCAACGCTGCTGTGCGTGATGGGGCCCAAGGCCGAGAAAGACGCGGACTTCCTGGAGCATCACTCTAACGAAGAAGAACAGGCGCTGTTCGCAACGATCAAGCGTTACCTGAAAGAGAAGCCCGGGTTCTACGAGTCGATCCGCGCTTCAGTGATGGGGGTTTCGGAGGAGACGACGACCGGCGTCCATCGGCTTTATCAAATGGCCGCGCGCGGCGAGCTCCCATTCCCGGCCATCAACGTCAACGACAGCGTCACCAAGTCGAAATTCGACAACCTCTACGGTTGTCGCGAGGCGTTGGTGGACGCCATCCGCCGCGGCACCGACGTG
>CAZHWA010000111.1:0-4445 GCA_964536175.1 uncultured Terricaulis sp.
CCGTGGGCCTTGCCTGCGCAGCCGAGCTGGCGCGCCGCGGCCGCGAGGTGCTGGTGCTGGACGCGGCGCGCGGCATCGGCACGGGGGCCTCTTCGCGCAATAGCGAAGTCATCCACGCCGGCATGTACTACGCCACCGGCACGCTGAAACACCGCCTCTGCGTGGCCGGCCGGGCCAAGCTCTACGCCTATCTCGGCGCACGCGGCGTGGCGCACCGCAAATGCGGCAAGCTCATAGTCGCCACCGAGCCGGCCGAGGCCGCCAAAATCGCCGCTCTGTACGAACGCGCGCGTCTGAACGGCGTCGAAGGCTGCGCGCTGCTCGATGCGAACCAGGTGCGCGCCATCGAACCGCAGGTTCGCGCCCTCGCGGCGCTCGTTTCGCCCGAGACCGGCATCCTCGACAGTCATGGCTATATGCTCGCCCTGCTCGGCGATCTTGAATCGCATGGCGGAGCGCTGGCGCTCGATACGCCCGTGCGCGGCGGGGAAATCCGCCGCGGCGGCGGGTTCGAACTTGACGTCGGCGGCGCTGCGCCGGCGCGCATCCGCTGCCGCGCGCTGGTCAACGCAGCCGGCCTGCACGCGCAAGATTTCGCGCGCGCCCTTGCAGGCATGCCGGCGCACGCCATCCCGCCGCTGGTTCTGGCGAAGGGCGCCTATTTCGCCTGCTCGGCGCGTGCTCCGTTCACCCGCCTCATCTATCCCGCGCCGGTCGATGGCGGGCTGGGCGTGCATCTGACGCTCGATCTTGCCGGACGAGCCCGGTTCGGACCCGATGTCGAATGGCTCGATGCGACCGATCCCGCAGAGGTCGATTACCGCGTCGATCCGGCCCGCGCCGAAAGCTTCTACGCCGCGATCCGCCGCTACTGGCCGGGCCTGCCCGACGGCGCGCTCATGCCCGATTATGCCGGCTGCCGCGCCAAGCTCTCGCGCCCTGGCGAACCGGCCGCCGACTTTCGCATCGACGGCGCCGAAACCCATGACATCGAAGGGCTGGTCAACCTGTTCGGAATCGAAAGTCCCGGCCTCACCGCCTCGCCGGCCATCGCCGAGGACGCGGCCGATCGCCTGCGTTGAGTGGCGGTTTGCTTTCTGCGACAACCACGCCAGCCACCCGTTCAGAAGGAGTGCGCATGCGGCACTGGATATTTCATCCGGCGATCTTCTACCCGCTGGCGATCGCGATCGTAGCGCTGCTGGTCGTGTTGGGGCTGCAGCCGCAGAAATGGGCCCGCGATCCCGCCCCGGTCGCCGCCGAGATGGTCGAGGGGGCGCTGGTTTATACTGGCGAGGGGTTCAACAGCCCCGATCCCAGCCCTGAACAGCACCTGACCGTGGTGCGCGACTTTTTGGGCCGTCCGCAGGCGCTGCGTATCGCCGTCAAGCCGGACCAGCCGCCGCCGACGCCGGCCGAACGGGGCGTGCGCATCATGATGACGGCCGAAGATGCAGCCCGCATCGAGGACCGGCCGGTCACGGTTGAAGTGAGCTATACGCCCTCGCCGGTGAACGCAGCCACCGGCCTTGCCGTCAGCCTCCAGGGCATCGCCCCCGCCGATTGGGTGAGCCAGGAGATCGCCCCTGAGCCAGCCATTGTGCGCTTCGAGCTGCCGGCGCAGTTTGCCGTGAACGCGATCGGCTTGCGCGCACTCAGCAGCAACAACGACCAGGCCTACGGCCTCGAAATCACACGCATCCGCGTGATTCCGCGGAGCTGATCGATGTCCGCGACCGTGCTCGGCGTCATCGGCGGCAGCGGCATTTATGCAATCGAAGGGCTGAGCGATGTGCGCGAGGAGCGCATCGCCTCGCCCTGGGGCGAAGCTTCGGACGCTTTGCGCTTGGGCGTTCTCGGAGGCGTCGAGGTGGTGTTCCTCGCCCGTCACGGGCGCGGCCACAACCTCGGTCCAAGCGATATCAATTACCGCGCCAATATCGACGCGCTGAAGCGCGCCGGCGTCACCGACCTCATCTCGCTCTCCGCCTGCGGCTCTCTACGCGAAGACCTAAGCCCCGGCACATTCGTTCTGGTCGATCAATTCATCGACCGCACCACTGCGCGCGCCAAGAGCTTTTTCGGCCAGGGCTGCGTGGCGCATGTGTCTATGGCGCAGCCGGTGTGCCCCAAGCTGCTCGACGCGCTCGAACAGGCGGCCAAGGCCGAAGCCATCCCCCATCGCCGCGGCGGGGTTTACCTCGCGATGGAAGGCCCGCAATTCTCCGCGCTGGCGGAGTCGCGTCTCTACCGCGCCTGGGGCTGCGATGTGATCGGCATGACCAACATGCCCGAAGCCAAGCTCGCGCGCGAAGCCGAACTCCCGTACGCCAGCGTGGCCATGGTGACGGACTACGATTGCTGGCATCCCGACCACGGCGCGGTCGACGTGGCTGGCGTCATCGCGGTGCTGGCGGCCAACGCACAGAAGGCGAAAGCTCTGCTGCGCCGCGCCGCGCCCCTGCTCGGCCCGGAACGCAAGCCCTCGCCGCTCAATATCGAAACCATGCTCGACACCGCGATTATCACGCCGCCGGCAGCGCGCGATCCGGCGCTCATGGCCAAGCTCGACGCGGTCGCCGGCCGTGCGCTCAGGGCTCAGAGCGCATGAACCTCAAGGACGCCATCCGCACCATTCCGGACCACCCCAAGCCGGGCATCCGGTTTCGCGACATCACCACGCTGTTGGGCAACGCCCGCGCCTTCCGCACCGTCGTCGACCGGCTGGTGCAGCCTTATGCCGGCATCCGCATCGACAAGGTCGCCGGCATCGAAGCGCGTGGCTTCATTCTCGGCGGCGCGGTCGCACATCAGCTTTCTGTCGGCTTCGTTCCGGTGCGCAAGCAAGGCAAGCTGCCCTGGCGTACGCTCGCCCAGGACTACGAACTCGAATACGGCACCGACACGATGGAGATGCACGCCGATGCGCTCGCAGCGGGCGAGCAGGTGCTGATCGTCGACGACCTCATCGCCACCGGCGGCACCGCCTTCGCCGCCGTGAAGCTGGTCGAACAGCTCGGCGCCGAGGTCGCGGGCGCGAGCTTTGTCATCGATCTGCCCGAACTCGGCGGCCTGCAGAAGCTGCGCGCGCTGGGCCTGCGCGCCGATGCGCTGGTCGCCTTCGAGGGCCACTGACTGGCGACGACGTTTCACATGCGCGCGACCTGCGCGCGATTTGCGGAGCTCAGCCGGCGGCCAGCTCTTCGCGGCGCAGCCGCTCGTCAAGGTGAGCGAACACGCGGTGGCGCACGATGGGATCCTCCATGGTGCGCGCGATGGTCTCAAGATGGGAGACGTCCGCCGAGGTGACGTACGCATCGGCCGCCGCGGGCGTGACGCGGAAAACGCACGGCAATTCGGTTTCCGTGACGGTCTCATGCTCGTCGAACAGGCGCTCCTTGAGCTTTTCGCCGGGCCGCAATCCGGTCACCCGCACAGGCACCGGCTTGCCGGACTCGCGAATGAGCGCGTGCGCCAGATCGACGATCGAGATGGGATCGCCCATCTCCATGTAATACGAGGCCGCCCCGCCCGCAGCGCGATCGTCCAGCGCCAGCACGCTGAGGATCAGCCCGACGGCCTCCTCAGCCGACATGAAGTAGCGCTGCATCTCCTTGTGGGTGATCTCGATGGGGCCGCCCGCTTCGATCTGGCCGCGGAAGCGCGGCAGCACAGACCCCTGCGAGCCGAGCACGTTGCCGAAGCGCACCGACTTGAGCTGCGTGCGGCAGCGCCGCTCCATGTGGAAGCCGCGCAGATAGAGCTCAGCCAGCCGCTTGGTTGCGCCCATCACGCAGCTCGGCGCGGCCGCCTTGTCGGACGAAACCAGCATGAAGTGCTCGGCGCCGACATTGACGGCCGACGAGAGCGTATTGCGCACGCCGATGAGATTGGTGAGCACGCACTCCACAGGGTGGCGTTCGCCGAGGTGAACGTGCTTCAAGGCAGCCGAATGAATGACGATGTCCGGGCCGATGCGCCGCATCCAGTCGTTCAATCGCCCTTCGTCACGAATGTCGCACAGCGCCTCGGTGACTTCCAGATGCGGCGCGCGCCGGCGCACGCCTTCGACGATGTCGAGAAGGCCGTGGTCGAACTGGTCCAGCATGGCCAAGTGAGCGCAACCCAAGTCCGCCAATTGCAGACACAGCTCAGAGCCGATGCTGCCGGCGGCGCCGGTGATCAAAACCCTGCTGTTTCTGTAGAACGAGCCCGCGCGCGCGAGGTCGAACCGAACCTCAGATCGCCCAAGCAAGGCCGTTTCCATTGGCTCCCCCCGCACCTGCCGGCAGACCTTCTAGCAGGGTACATTGCGGAGAGCTAGCACACCTCCACGTTGTTTTTGCTGCTGTGTCCGGCAAAGCCCAACACCCCTCGCCGCCGCCTAAACCCTTGTTGTCGTTCCCGGTTTTGCGCCCACTTCAAGCAGTCTCTCAGAGATGTAA
>CAZHWA010000111.1:4455-6591 GCA_964536175.1 uncultured Terricaulis sp.
AAGTCAGTAAGCACTGCAATCGGAGTTGAAGCATTCCAGCCATATCGTGCAGTCATGCGCTGCGCCGTGCAGGACGAAAAATCTGCGGCCCAGATCAAGTATTGTGGTAAGCTATTCTCGGAGCGGCAGTAGTTCTTTTAAGAATTCGCTCGGATGGATGCCATTTAACCAAAGTCGTTTGGTTAACTTCCCAAGTTGATTGTTTAACCAAGATTGGCGGCGAGTACTCCGTAATTTCCGGATCGCTGGCTTCATAGTCCCGAACTCTAGGCGGGGGGCCGGCGTGTCACTGCGTACGGAGGTAACGGGAAATGCAACTGAAGCTATTGAGCTCGGTCTGCGCCGTCGCCCTGGGTCTGGCCTTCGCGCCGGGCGCCTGGGCGGATCACAGCGGCTCGAGCGTCGACGACGGCTCGGCCGCTGCGGTGGGGAGCAGCACCGCGTCTGTCAACAACAGCGAAACCGAGAATGAATTCGAGGCCGAGGACTCGTTCAACACGGAACACGAGACGGAAATCGACACTTCGATCGAAGACTCGCTGAACCACGAAATCGAAACCGAAAACTCACACAATATCGACGAGTCGTACAACACCGACAACTCGACCCACAATGAGTCGGAAACGGAAGTCACCACCGTTAATGCCAGCGAAACCGAAGTGGAAGTCGAGGATTCCTTCAACACCGAAAACGAATCGGAAGTCGAAGATTCCTACAATACGGACAACTCGGTCAGCACGGAATCCGAGTCGGAGATCGAGGATTCCTACAACGTCGAGCATGAGGACTCGTACAACACCGACAATTCGGTTGAGAACGAGTCGGAGATCGAAGACTCCTACAACTCAGAAGTCGAAACCGAGAACGAAGACTCCTTCAACACCGATAACTCGGTCAACACGGAGACCGAGTCGGAGATCGAAGACTCCTACAACACCGACAATTCGGTAGAGACAGAGTCGGAGATCGAAGAGTCTTACAACGTCGATCATGAGGACTCGTACAACACCGACAATTCGGTGGAGAACGAAGAATCGTTCAATACGGACAATTCAGTCGAATCCGAGATCGAAGAATCCTACAACGTCGAGCACGAAGACTCCTACAACACGGACAATTCGGTCGAATCCGAGATCGAAGAATCCTACAATGTCGAGCACGAAGACTCCTACAACACCGACAATTCGGTGCAGAATGAGTCGGAAATCGAAGAATCGTACAACTCGGAAGTCGAGGCCGACGATCAATCGATGAACGCCAACTCCAACGTGGCGGGCGATGACCTGAACCAAAATGCCGGCACCTACGCCGGCGACGATCAGGCCAATGACTCCAACGTGGCGGGCGACGACCTGAACCAGAACTCCGGCACCTACGCCGGTGACGATCAGGCCAACAACTCGCAAGTCGCAGGCGACGACCAAGCCATCTCAGGCGGCCACCTCGTCGGCGACGACTTTGCGAACGCTTCGAACCAGGCCGGCGACGACCAATCGGTTGCGGACAATGGCTCTCAGCAAGCAGGCGACGACCTTACAACGGTCGCCGACAGCGGCAACGGCAACTTCTCGGGCAACGGCGTCGACAATGTCGACAACGGCTCGCAGAACGCCGGTGACGATCTGGCCAACGCCGACAACGATTCAAACCTTGCCGGGGACGACCAAGTCGTCGCCGACAATGGCGCGAACCAGGCTGGCGATGACCTGAATCAGAACTCCGGCACCTACGCCGGCGACGACCAAGCCAACAACTCAAACGTTGCGGGCGACGATCAAGTCGTGGCTGCGAGCTCAAACGTATCAGGCGACGATCAAAATGTAGCCGGCGGTCACCTCGTCGGCGACGATTTTGCCAACGCCTCGAACCAGGCCGGCGACGACGCGACGGTCGCCGACAACGCCTCCAACTTGGCTGGTGACGATCAATACCAAGCCGGCGGCAACGTCAACGATGTCGGCGACGACCTCACCAGCAACAGCGGCACCTACGCCGGCGACGATCAAAACATCGCGGGCGGCCACCAAGTCGGTGACGATCTCCACAGCGCCGGCGGCAACGTCGACGAAGGTGGCGGCGACCTCAACGGCAACAGCGGCAACCACGCCGGCGACGATCTCAACATCGAGGAAGACA
>CAZHWA010000112.1:0-6579 GCA_964536175.1 uncultured Terricaulis sp.
CCGCAGCTGCCGCCTATTCCGTTCTATGATCGTTCGCTATTCCCCTGGCTGCCGGAGCTTGAAGCCGGCGCCGAACTCATCCGTGACGAACTGACGGTGGTGTTGCGCGAGGATCGCGCGAAATTTGCACCTTATATTCAGTACCGCCCGGGCGATCCGGTGAATCAATGGACCGAGCTCAACCATTCACCGGCGTGGAGCACGTTCTTTCTGTGGCGTGACGGCGTCCGCCAAGACGCCAATTGCGCGCGATGCCCCAAGACGACCGCTTTGCTGGAGCGTCTTCCGCTCGCACACCAACGCGGTTACGGGCCGACGGCGATGTTCTCGGCGCTGGCGCCCAGGACCCACATTCCGCCCCACACCGGCTCGGCCAACACGCGCCTGATCGTGCATCTCCCGCTCATCCTGCCGGAAGACTGCAGATTCCGCGTCGGCAATGAGACGCGGCCTTGGCGAATGGGGGAAGCTTGGGTGTTCGACGACACAATCGAGCACGAAGCATGGAATGACAGCGACGAGACTCGAGTCATCCTCATCTTCGATGTATGGAATCCGCTGCTGACGACGGCTGAGCGCGAACTGGTGGAGAGCATGATGATCGCGCTTAACGAGTACGGCGGCGAAGACGCGGTGGCGTACTCGGCGCGATAAGCTAATCCTCGATCAAATCGCGCAGGGCCGCACGAACCGGCTCCAGCTGGCGCGCGTAATTGCGCCACCGGCCGGAAGAGCGCCGATAGAGCGGTTCGCGCACCTGCCAGACGCTCGCTGTCCTCACTGCGTTGGTGCGGCGATGAAAGGCGAGACACTCATCGCTCCACTCCAGATCGAGAAATGACAGCATCTGCTCGACGGCGGGGCGCGGCGACTGGACAAACCGATCGTAGCTGAAGTCAAAAATGTCTTCGCTATAGATGGATTTCCAATGATCCATCAGACGCCGGTACTGGCGGTAGTGATGCGCAGCGTCCAACAGATCCAGCGCATAACTCATGCTATGATCCAGATGCAGGAAGAAGAGCGACAGCACATTATCCAAAGCGTGCCGCTTCGTGTGCACGATCCTGGCTGCCGGGAATAAGCGCTTGATGAGGCCGATATGGAGGAAATTGTCGGGCCGCTTGTCTGTGACGCGAGGGGCGCTTGGGAATAGCCGATGCAATCGCTCGCGGTAACGCTGGGCGTGGCCTTCTATCTCGTCCTGCGCCAATGACCGCACGCCGGCAGGAAATCCGATTTCTCGCGCGATGGCCGGCAACAAGGCAAGTTCGCCGCCCGGCTGGATGCGAGGATGTCCGGCCAACACCTGTTCGGCCAGCGTCGATCCGGAGCGAAACATGCCGCAAATGAAAATGGGCGCCGCTGCATCGCCGTCAGTGCGGGAATAGCTCGGCATGGGCGTGGCGATGATCTCGTCGATCAGCCGCTCCTGCGCGCGTCGGTCATAGACTGGACGCGTAACGGCGCTGGCGGCGCTGGCGTCATTTGCCGCAGCATACGCAGCAAAGGCGTCGTCATATGCGCCGATGCGGTCCAACAGAGTTCCCAGCGCAAAACCGAGGCTGGCGCGGTCTGCCGGGCTGGCATCGGGTGCGTCCAGCGCAGAGCGTACACGCTCGACCATTCCCTCGGCCTCTGATGCGGGTGCGATCTGGGCCAGGCGCGCCAAAGCCTCATAAGTACGCGGCGCGATCTGCAAGACATGGCGATAGAGCGCCATCGCCTCGTCACGCCGGCCGCGATCCTCGCGCAGATTGGCGAGGTTGAACAAGGCGGGCGCGTAACGCGGATTGCGCGCGAGTGCGGCATTTAGCTCCGCTTCGGCGTCGTGCTCGCGGAGCAGATGGTCTGCAAGAATGACAGCCCGGTTCAGGTGGATCTCTTCAGGACTGTCGGCGCCGCGCCGGATCGCCTCGGCATAAGAGTCCAGCGCTTCTGCAAAGCGGCCCTGCATGCGCTGTACGAAGCCAAGATTGTACCAGCAGGTCGGTTGATCCGGGTTGGCGGCCAACACGTGCTGGTAGGCGGCCTGCGCTTCCGCATAGCGGCCTGTCTCACGCAGATGCGCCGCCGCCCGGAGCATGTCCTGGCTCACGTCATCCCCTTACGCGTCCCACGCAACCTTGCCGCCGTAGGTATCGATCGCCTCACAGAGCGCAGCAATGGCCGCTCGTTCGTCGAGGCTGAGTTCGGGACGCCAAACATCGAAGATGAGAATGTAACGGTCCCGGTCGCTCCGGTTCCAAGCTTCGTGCTCGATCGTATCGTCGAACGCCCAGGCCTTGCCTTGCTGCCAGACGCGCAGGTCATTGCCGACCCTGAACTCACACCCAGGCGGGATGACCAGTGGAAGATGGCAGACCAGGCGCGCATTGATCATGCCCGTATGCGGCGGGATATGCGCGCCCCCGGCAAGCTTGGAAAACAAGATCGCCGGCGCCCGATTGGGGATGCGCGTCAGGGGCGCATCGGCAAGGCTCGCCATGGTCAGCGGGCAACGCGCAGCGCCTGCGTGGTCGACGCCCTCCTTGTGCAGAAAATACGCGCTCCAGTCGGGGTTTCCGGCCAGGCCAAGCTGATCCCGTTGTGCGCGATTGGCTGGCGCCGTCACATACGGCTTGAAGTCTCCGCCGATGACTGCGTCGAGTTCGCTCCGGATGTCGTCGGCAGCCGCTTCCACAGCATCGAGCCATGGGCATTGCTCGCGTTCGTAGAATTGTATCTGCGGCAGCTCGGGATAGTAGAAGTAGCGCGGTTGCTGCACGTAGGCGCGCTTGCGGCCAAACATGATATCGACAGCGTTCCCAAAGCGAGGCGGGGCGCCGCTCGTATTAACGCCGCGCTCATCCAGCTTGGCGCGCACGAAGTCTTCGAGTTCGCGCACAAGCCGCTGAGTTACCGACTGCGCCCGCCGCAATCCCTCCTGCAGGTGCGACGGCAGCGCCTGATAGCGCGGCATGTGCTGCAAGGCTGCCGTGTAAAACGAAGACGCGGCGCGGGCATCGCCGCCGGCGACGAGAAAATCCCCCTTCGCCAGCAGAGCGGCCAAGTCTTTGGGCGCCAAAGCCAGCGCGCGATCGATAGCAGCGCCCTCTGCCGCTCGTTCGCCCAAGGCCCTCTGGCACTCGGCCATCAGCAGCCACGCCGGCGCGTCCGCCGGACCGGCGCGCATAGCCGCCTCAAGCATCTCACGGGCCGCGGCGGCATCGCGCCGAGCGAGAGCGTTGTGCGCTTGCCTGATAAGGGCGCTCGGATTGGAAGCGTTGCTGGACACGACTGACGACCGAGGTTCAGTCTAAGGCCGTGCGGCGTCGATCAGGAGGGCGTCGGTGCGCGACATCTGGTCATCCTTTGGCACTGAGCAATAACCTCGGCTACACGCCTTGGCGAGACCGATTTCTTGGAAACAATGAATGGGCGTTCTTGCACTAGACCAGGTTCGCGACGGCCTGCGCGGCAATCCGACGATTTACCCGCAGAATCTCAGCATTGCGCGCGGTCAGTTTCTGTTCTTGCGTTTGCAGCGAGCGGAAATCGCCGCCGCCAGCTTTCTGGACGACCGGATCCTAACGCCGCAGACCGATGGGCGCTGGCTGGGCTTTGATGAGGTGGAATCGGCGCTGCAAGGCGCAACCATGGCCCGGCCGTTGCACTTCATCTTTCACGCCGGCCATGTCGGCTCGACCCTGATCAGCCGTCTGCTCGACGAGATGGGCGGTGTGCTTGGGCTGCGCGAACCGCTGCCGCTGCGCGTGCTGGCGGAGGCGTTCGACGACCTCGGCGCAGCGCATGCATTGATCGGCGAGCCACAAGCGCAGGCCGTTTCGCGCTGGTTATGCCTGTTGTGGGCGCGCGGCTATGACGACACGCGCACTGTCATCGTGAAGGCCACCAGCAGCGCCAGCCGGCTTGCTGGCCGTCTGCTGGACACGGCGGCGCACGCGCGCGCGCTGTTTCTCAATCTCAAGGCCGAGCCGTATCTCGCCACCTTGCTGGCCGGCCAGAATTCCTACATCGATTTGCGTGGACATGGGCCCGAACGCTACCGGCGCCTGGCCAGGCTCGGCGCCGAGCTGCGCAAGCCCTTGTACGAGCTGAGTCTTGGCGAGCTTGCGGCGCTCACCTGGCTGGCCGAGACGCTCACGCAACAAGCCGCGCAGCGCGAGCACAGCGGGCGCGTGCTGACCGTGGACTTCGACAACTTCCTCACTGAACCGGGCGCGGCCATGCAATCCATCTGCGCTCACCTCGGCGTCGACGCCCCGCCCGGTAAGCTCACGACAATCGCCGACAATCCGGTGTTCCGCCGGTATTCCAAAGCGCCGGAGACGCCGTACTCGCCCGCCCTGCGCCAGCAGATCCTAGCGCAAGCACGCGCCCAGCACGGCGACCAAATCCGGCGCGGTCTTGTCTGGCTGGAAGAGGCGGCGCGGTCGTCCCCGATCGCCGCCCAGGCGCTCTCAGCGTGACCATTTGCGGGTGAGGTTCTGGCGCACGACTTCGAGCCGCATGCGGTTCACCCAGTTCATCGTGTTGCCTTCGAGCGCGCTGATCTCACCCAGTTCGAACAGCACCATGCGCTCTTGTTCATCCGGCACCTGACTCTCGATGAAGGTGAGCGACACCAACCTTTGCCCGGACCTGACCGGCGCCACTTCATGCAGTGTCGTTGACGGATAGAGAATGGCGCTGCCGGGTGCGGCTTTCAGAGGCAGCGCGCGCACGCCCAGATGGATCACGAGCTCGCCGCCCTCGTATGAGCGCGGATCCGACAAAAACACGGTGCAGGAGACATCCGACCGCAGCGACCCCTCACGCAGCGGCAGGAACGCTGCATCCGCGTGCGGCCCATACTTCATGCCCGGCTCGTAGCGCGCCAGCAGCGGGGGAGCGAAACGGCGCGGCAGGGCGAAATCTCGAAACTCGCGCGAGCGGTTGAAGGCGTCCGACACGATCTTTACTGACTCGGCGTAAGCGGCGTCTTTGGTGTCGGCCTGCAGATTGTTTTTGAGGTTGAACCCGGTGTTGGTCGCGCGGCCGTCGACGAACTGCATAGTCTGCGCAAGCGCCGCCAGGCGCGCGACCTCCGCCTCGCTCAACAGATTCTTGATTTCTAGGAACATGGTTCAGACCTGCGCACGCGGCCGCTCTCCGGCGTCATTTCATCACCGTTTCGACAAGAACGCCGGCCTGAAGCAAGTGCTGAATCAGCGCATGCAACTCGCGTTGAGGCGTACCCGGTTGGCGAGCGGCCGCTTCGCCCAGGGAAAAGCGCCGCTGCTGCAGCATCCATTCGACCGTTGGGTACAGAGCGCCAACCGCGATCTCATGCCCGCCAACGACCAGGAAGTAGCCCGTCGGACGCCGTTGCAGAGCGCCGCTGGCCGTCACGGAGAACCACGCCGCCGGCGTTTGCCGCGGCAGCTCGTACTCCGGCGCCAGCGTACTCAAGCTGCGTTGGTGATGAAGCACGTCGATGGCCATCGCCGGCGCGGCGGCCAGGGCCTCGATGCGCTTGGCGAGCGCCGCCAGCCGTGCGCGCAGCTCAGCCTGATTGCGTGCGTCCGGCAGATACTCGCGAAATTCGCGGTCGTGCGCGGCCGCCGCTTCCAAGAGCTTGAACAGCGCAAGGCCAGTAGCGGGGGCGACGCCGAAGGTCACATGCAGCGAAGCCTGCGCGCCGGTCAGCGCGTCGTGGTACTGGCCGCGCGGAAGATAGAGCACATCGCCAGGCTTCATGTGCGCTTCGAACAGCAGCGCTCCGCGCGAGTTGATCAACCATTGCTCTGCTTCGTCCCCTGGCGGTAGCGGCGAGATCGGCGCATCGGCGCGCGCCTCGTAGATGCGCCAGAGCTTTTCCCCTTCGGCCTGAAACGCGAACACGTCGTGCAGATCGTAATGCGTCTGGAACGCCTGCACGCCTTTGAACGAACAATAGATGTTGGAGAAGACGCGCGCGGCGAACTCGCCTTCCAGCATGCGCACGACGCGCCCGATCTCGGGGCAGACACGATGGATGTGATTCGCCACCACGCTGGCGCCAAGACCGATCAGCGCCTTCACCTTGGCCGGGTTGACAGGCGCCCGCGCGCCCCTGCCCTCGGCGGGATCGCAATAACTGTCGCGCAGCGCAGCGCGGTTGTTGAAATAGACCTTGAGCGAATCCTCGGTCCAATAGGGCGTGACGGCCAATGCCCGGTTGAACCGCTCCCAGTTGAATATATCGGGGAGAGGCGCGCCTTCCCGGCGGATGTGCAGCGGCCGCTTGCCGTAATAGTCGGCGCGAAACGTCGCAGCATCCTGCGGCGCAATGAAAGCGGCAAGGTCCGTCACCGCGCCAAGCTAGCACTTCGAGGCCATGCAGCGGAACCCTGGGCGGCGCCCTGTCCGGCTTAGGTTGACGGCGCTGAAGCGGCGATGCTTTGTTCGAGGCCATGCAGCGCGACAACAGCGCGGGCCTGCCAACGCGCGCGGCCCTGCAGCCCGACGGGCTGTATCTGGTCCTCAAAGACATCCCTGTTGCCGAGCTGCGCGATCCGTTCATGCACCAGAGCGTGGCGCGCGTTGACGCCGGCG
>CAZHWA010000113.1:0-6517 GCA_964536175.1 uncultured Terricaulis sp.
CTTGGCGTCATGTTCCTGGAAGAGATCGCGGCGCTCAAAGACCGCTATCTCGATCGCCTGCAGGTGTTTCATTTCCTCGAAGACGAAGAGGAAGAGATCGAACTGTTCAATGGCCGGCTCGACCGCGCCAAGAGCGAAGAGATTCTGAACGTCCTGATCGATCCAAAGACCGTCGAGGCCTTCTTCATCTGCGGACCCGGACCGATGATGGACGCGATCGAAGAAGCGCTGCTGGCGCGCGGCGTGGACAAGCCGCGCATCTTGATCGAACGCTTCACCACCGGGCCGCTTTCCGCCGCGCAAGCGGCCGCGGCGCGCGCCGCCGAGGAAAAGGCGGCCGGGCTCAAGATGAGCGTGACGCTCAACGGCCGGCGCATGAACGTGACATTCGATCCGGATAAGCACTCCATTCTCGACAATGTCCGCGCCGCCGGCCTGCCCGCGCCGTTTGCCTGCAAGGGCGGGGTTTGCGCTACCTGCCGCGCCAAAGTGACGGCAGGCGAAGTGCGGATGAAGGTCAATTACGGCTTGTCCGAACAGGAACTCGCCGAAGGCTATGTGCTGACTTGTCAGGCGACGCCGGTGAGCGAGGGCGTGGCGCTGACCTACGACGCTTAGCAGGGGCCGAAAGCCCGTTTCGCGTTAGCTTCGTCGCGCCGGGAGCTGCGCTTCGCCTTGACCGTCGTTATAGTCTTCGAACTCCCAGCGAAGGTAGCGGTTCAGGCGTTCGGTAAATTGTACCCAATCTCTCGAACGGCGAAACTGGTCCGCAAGCAGCTGCACCGCTCGGCGCACGTACTCCATGTCGAGTCGTTCGACGACCAGCATGCCGCGCGGCCACACCGCTCCTCTCTTCTCAATCTGCTCGGCCAGCCAGCTGGGCGTGCAGACCAACAGTTGGAAATTGTCCCGCGCCTCGGTTCCGCGCTCGCCAATGCCGACCGTGATATTCAGAGCCGCCGATGCGCTCGCCGCGGGCGGCAATGGATCAACGTAGTCCATGGTCTTTACTTCTGCGTCGATCATCCGCGTTCGCTCCATCGGTTGCAGGCCGCTGTTCAGGTGAAGCGGCGATGCAGAGCTATTCCGCTGCCTTTCGGATGCCCCCGAGGGTTAGATCAACCGCCATTTCCGCAAGCGCGCCGGCGCTGACGGGACCGCGGGGATTGAACCAAGTGTGGGTCCAGTTGATCTGGCCGAAAAAAAGCATGGCGGCGGCGAAGCTGACGCCACTTCTGCGCTTCAGGTCCGGTTCGATCTCGACCAGCAGCTTCTGCACCGTTTCGATCAGGCGTCGCTGTACGGCTACGATCTCGGCGCGGCGCGCCTTCGGCAAGTGGACAAGGTCGTTCAAAAGGACTTTGTGCCTGGCCGCGGCGCCGACATAGAGCGCCATGAAGCGATGCGTCAGTTCGCGCAGCTTGCGTTGCGGCTCATCCTTACTCGCCATGACCTCATGTGCAGCCTCTTCCAGCGCTCGGACGTGGGAGATCATCACGTCATGGAGGATGTCCTCTTTCGCCTCATAATAGTGGTAGACCAGCGACTTCGAGATCTTGCCGCGCTGGGCAATGTCGGCGACCGAGGCGCCCCGGAAGCCGCGGCTGGCGAACAAGGCCGCCGCAGCCTCGACGATGGCCTGTTTGCGCTCGTCGTATTCGGCGGCCTGGGTGCGCGCCATCTCCTCCTCTTCCCGTCCTCTCCGGCTTGCGCGCCGGGGGCGGAGCGCCTATTTGTCCGCCCCTTCCGGTGGCGTAGCTCATCTGGTTAGAGCGTGGGATTCATAACCCCAAGGTAGGTGGTTCAAGTCCACCCGCCACCACCACCTCCCCGCAAGGTCCTTTCATTCCGGCCGCCGTTTGTCTTGCAGCACCGGCTTCGGAGGCGCAATAGTGGCAAAAACAACCAGAGCCGCTGCGCCGGGAGGAAACTTTGTCCGTCGAGCTTGACGCCACAGACCTCCAGATCCTCGCCTTGCTCCAGGAGGACGCGGCGCTCTCCATCGCCGAGATCGCCGAGCGGGTCGGCCTCTCCTCCTCACCCGCGTGGCGGCGCATTGAGCGGCTGAAGAAGGCCGGGGTCATCACCCGTCAGGTGACGCTGCTCGACAGCGGCAAACTCGGCCTCACCTTCGAGGTGTTCGCCTCCGTCAAGTTGCAGCTGCCGACGCGGGAGAACCTCGACAAGTTCGAGACCGCCGTGGCGGGCTGGCCGGAGGTGGTCGAGTGCGCGACCGTCACCGGCGCCATCGACTACATGCTGCGCGTCGTCACCACCGACATGCACGCCTATGACGACTTCCTGCGCGACAAGATGCTCGCGCTCGGGCTCGTCTCGGACGTGCAGTCGCGCATCGTTATGCGCGTGCCAAAGCGAACGACCTCGGCGCCGCTGGAGCTGATCGGCAATACACCCGCCTAGCGCGCCGCCCGTTCGGCGCGCCGCAGCATGTCGGCGGCCCGCGAGCCAACATGACGTTGCGGATTGGATGGGGGCGACAGACTCTGTTCGCGCTCCCATTGCTCGATCAAGACCTTCGCGTCCTCGAAGGCGTCGAGCATCGAGCGGTTCTCGCGCAGAGCCTGGTTGAAATAGGCGTCGCCGAAAAATGTCCAGTCGCGCTGCGGCTGGCAGCCGAATGAGGAGCGGTCGGGCGCTGCCGCCGTCATCACGATGGTGTTTTCGTCCATCAATGGCGCGATGAAGGCGCCGGAGAAACATGCCGACACAATTACGATGCGATTGCGGATGCCGGCCGCCGCCAGCATGTCGCGAAAGTGGGTCGGGCGCATCGCCGCGCCGAGCCGATTGTGTTCGCGGATGGCGATCGACCCGTCCGGAGAGCCGTGTGAGGTGATGAACAGCACCACCAGGTCTTCGTTGGCGTCGATGATCGAACCGACGCGACCAATGGCGGCGGCGATGTCGTCGGGCGTTGCAGCCGGGTAGCGGCGCTCCCCTAGACCGCCGGCGCTGAGCACGATGGAGCGGCCGTCAGCACCCAAATGTTGGCGAAGCACGGCCTCGGCCTGGGTGGCTTCGCGTTCGAACACCGGATCGCCCCACAGCGAAGCGGCGATCATGTAAACATCGAGCCGGCCCGGGCGCTGAGGCTGCAGGTTCTCCAGAGCATCTCCCATCAGTTGCGCTAGCCGCGCAGCTTCCGCCGGCGGACGAGCGACAGCGACGACGCCGAACTGGCCATTGAACGGATCGCGCATCGCCCCTGGCTGAGGCTGCGCCGCCGCGGGCGCCGTCAGCGCCAACCCCAGAGCGGCGATGGCCAGCCAGAAACGTCGCATGCAGACTCCCCTTACCGTTCGCGCCCAGTATCCCGCATAGCGCCCTCTTGACCATGAGGCCAGTCGCAAGCGCACCGCTCCGCGGTCAGAGCTTGGAACGCGCGCGGCAGCGTGCGAGAGCGGGAGGCGGGGCGGGTTGGACGCGCCGGTGAGCCTCATTACGCGGGTTTGAAGAGACTCGTTCGTCACAGCGCCGCTACTGCGCGCACGTGGCCGTCGGTATAGGCCAAGACGCGGCGTTGGCCGCCCGGCCAGATGGTAAGGTCGACGACCATCCGCGCGCTGCCGCGCACGCCGTCGGTGAGCGCTTCCGGTTCTAAGCGGACCCAGGCGAGCCGCGACTCGAAGCTCGCGTGCGCACCAGCTTCGCGGATGGCCTCGACAATCGCAGCACGCGTCTCGCGCGGCGGATACTGCAGGAAGATAGAGTGATAGACGATTGTCGCTGCATCGCTCGCACGTTCGGCGAGCCTCCGACGCAACCAAGACACGGCATCGGCACGCTCGACCTTCGTGCGGCCCTGCCGCGCCAGCGCAACGGCGCCGTCGAAACGCGCGAGACGTTCCGGCTGGTCGGGCCAGATATAGGAGCGCAGGCGCACCAGCTGAGCCGGATCGTCGATATCGAGGGGATTGAGATCGCATGCGGCGCGATGGCGGATGTGGGGCTGCGCTGCGACCGGCGGGGCCGGCCCGCTCCAAACGGTATCGATTTGGACCGGGCTCTCGCCGCCCCACGACCAAGACGGCGTGCTGTAGTGGAAGCGATCCCAATTGAGATTGAGGCCGGCGCTGGCGCCGATCTCCAACATGTCGATCGGGCCGCGCCAATCGTTTGCAAAGGCGAGGAAGCCCGCGAGCAAGGCGATCGAACGGCGGACTTCGTTGGTCTGCGGAGGCAACTGGATAAACTGCGCCACCCAATCGCGCTCGCGCGCAAGAAAGGTGCGCGCGACGGGCCAGATATCGTCCATGCGCCAGTCGGCGTGCGCAGTGGGATAGAGCCTTGTGAGTGAAGGATCGCGCCCTTCGAGCGCGGCCGCGTGCAACGCGCCGGCGAGCCTGAGCGCCAGCGCGTCGGCGCGCGGATTGGTTGGCCAGTCGCCGATCAGCACGGCGACCGGGCCGCCGCTTTCAAGGTCTTGCGCGCAGCGATGTATGAGCTGGCCGGTGAACGGCGAACCGTATGCCGCGCAGGACGCGGCCTGTTCTCTGAAGTGCGCAAGGACGTCGGCCAGGGTCATTATCCCTCCCCGCGAGAGGAGGGTGACAACGTCCGCGAAGCGGAAGTTGTCGGATGCGGAGACAACGCCAGTCTTGCGAATTCACCGCCGCCCGCCCCGCCCGTCGCGAAGCGACCTTCGCGACACCCTCCCCTTGCGGGGAGGGATTGCGTTGCGTGCACCTTCACGCACGTTCAACCGCGAGTGCGATGCCTTCGCCGCCGCCGATGCAGAGCGAGGCGACGCCGCGCTTTGCGTTGTGCGCCTCCATTGCCGCGATCAGCGTCACCAGCACGCGCGCGCCAGAGGCGCCGATCGGATGGCCGAGCGCGCAGGCGCCGCCATTGACGTTAATGACGTCATGACCGATGCCCAGTTCCTTCATGGCGATCAGCGGCACCACGGCGAAGGCTTCGTTGATCTCCCAAAGATCGACATCGCCGACCTTCCAGCCGGCGCGCTGCAGCGCCTTCTGAACCGCCGGCACCGGCGCCGAAGTGAACTTCGCCGGCTCCTGCGCGTGTGAAGACTGCGCGACGATGCGGGCTATGATGCTCTTGCCTTGCTTTTCTGCGTCCTCGCGCCGCATCAGCACCAGGGCGGCGGCGCCGTCGGAGATCGCAGAGGCGTTGGCGGCGGTCACGGTGCCGTCTTGCGTGAAGGCAGGCTTGAGCGACGGGATCTTTTCCGGACGCGCCTTGCGCGGCAGCTCGTCGGTATCGATGAGCCCAGCTCTGGTTTCGACCGCGGCGATCTCGCGCTTGAAGCGGCCTTCCGTGGTCGCGGTCTGTGCGCGCCTCAGCGTTTCCAACGCATACTGGTCCTGCTGCTCGCGGGTGAACTGATGCTCTTTGGCGGCCTGATCGGCGTAAACGCCCATGGCCAAGCCTTCGTAGGCGTCTTCAAGCCCGTCGAAGGCCATGTGATCCAGCATCTTGTCGTGGCCGTACTTCTTGCCGGCGCGATGACTGGGTAGCAGGAAGGGCGCGCGCGACATCGATTCCATGCCGCCGGCGACGATGACGTTGGCCTCGTTCGTGAGCAGCGCCTGGCGCGCCATGGCGACGGCCTGCAGCCCGGAACCGCACATCTTGTTGAGCGTCACCGCTTCGGTCGACTTCGGCAGGCCCGCTTTCAGCGCGGCCTGACGCGCCGGCGCCTGGCCCTGCCCGGCCTGCAGCACGTTGCCCATGATGATCTGATCCGGCGCTGCAACGCCGGCTTCCTTCACCGCCGCCTTCACGGCGACAGCGCCAAGCTCCGGCGCCGCATGAGTCGAGAGTTCGCCTTGCAGGCCGCCCATCGGCGTCCGGGCCATGCCGACGATGACGATGTCGTCTTTGCGGTGTGTGCTCATGTCGATTGTCCTTCCAGCCGCAACATAAGGGCGGCGCAGGGCCGCGCAAGCATCGCACTAGGCTGTCGCCGCAATCCAACCGCCGCCCAGAACGCGCGTCGATCCTGGATCGTAGAACACGGCCGCCTGACCGGGCGCTACGCCCTGTTCGGGCGTGTCGAGCACGACAGACATTTGGGCCGCCTGGGCCTCGCCGGCGGTGGTGCGAGCAACATTCGAGATTAGGTTTGCCTTTGCCGCTCTCGCCGGCGAGGACGCCGGCGGTCCAAGAAAGAGCTTCGCCGAAACGGGCGGGCGCGTGGAGCGCACGCGTACAAGGATGTCGCGGCCGTCCGGCGGGGCAGCCCCTTCCCCGATCCAATTCACGTCCTTCAGCGAAATCCGTGACACGCCCAGTGCTTCGCGCGGCCCAACGATGACGCGCTTATTCGCGGCATCGAGCTTGATGACGAACAGCGGCTCGCCGGTGGCGAGACCAAGCCCGCGGCGTTGGCCGACGGTGAAGTTGATGACGCCGTCGTGCATTCCCATCGCGCGCCCGTCGATGTGCACAATCTCGCCCGGCTCGATCGCGCCCGGCCGCAGCTTTTCCACCACGGCTTGATACTTGCCGTTCGGCACAAAGCAGATGTCCT
>CAZHWA010000114.1:0-6474 GCA_964536175.1 uncultured Terricaulis sp.
AGGACATGCTGTACCAGAACCTCGAGCGGCCGGGCTCAAGCTCGTCGGCTTCTGGCGCCATTCTTCCGCTTGGAATCCAGATCGGCGTTGGCGTGCGCGCCGATGCGGTCGGACGCATTACCGAACAAGGCGGCATGGTCAACACCGGCAACGGCTACGATCTCGCCATAAACGGACGCGGCTTTCTGCAGATCGCGCTGCCCTCAGGACAAACGGCCTACACACGCGCTGGCAATCTCGCCATCAACGCAGACGGCGAAGTTGTCACCGCCGACGGTTATCCGCTTGAGCCTTCGGTCACCGTGCCGCCAGAGGCGACAGCGATTCAGATCACCCGCGACGGCGTCGTCGAAGTCACGCTCACGGGCCAAACGGAGCCGCAGCAGATCGGCCAGTTCGAGTTGGCCACGTTCATCAACCCGGCGGGTCTCGAAGCGATCGGCGATAACCTCTATCTGGAAACGCCGGCCTCCGGCACGCCGAATGTCGCGACGCCCGGCTCGCCTGGTTTCGGCACGCTGATGCAGGGCTTTCTCGAACTTTCCAACGTCAACGCCGTGGAGGAAATCTCGGCGCTGATCGTAGCGCAGCGCGCGTACGAGATGAATGCCCGCGTGATAACGGCCGCCGACGAAATGCTGCAATCGACGACGCAACTGCGCTGAGGACACTCATGCTCCGCTGGTTCTGCCTCGCTGTCTGCTTGTACATGCTGTTCGGCGTTGCCGTCGCGTTCGCCGATCCGGTTTCGCTGCGTGCGCGCATTGAGGCGAGCGGCCCGGCGGTCACTATGGGCGACGTGTTCGACGGCGCGCCGGCCGAAGTGGCCGGCCGCGCAATCGCGCCGTCGCCGCCAGCCGGTCAGATATCGTCGATTCCGATGCCGGTGTTGTCGGCAGCGGCGTCGGCAGCCGGTCTCGACTTCACGCCGCCGGCCGGCGTCAATGCCGTGCACGTCGTGCGTCCGGGCGGCGCACGAGCCACGTTGCCGGCGAGCCGGCGGCACGTCGCCGAGGCGGCGGTGCGTCGCGGCGATACCGCGACGCTTCAGTTCGCAGCGCCCGGCATCTCGGTCAGCATGCGTGCACGCGCGCTCGAGGACGGCGCAGTGGGCGACAGCGTGCGTTTTCTCAACACCTCCTCTAACCGCACGATCGAGGCTGTCGTCACTGGCCCCGGCGCTGCACGGGCCAATCCATGACCAAAAACCGTTTGCTCCGCACTCTCGCCCTGCTCGCTCTCGGCGCCGGCTCGGCCGGTTGCGCCAGCGCGCCGGTTCGCGATTTCGCAGACGATGCACTGGCGGCGCCCGGCGTGGCCTATAGCGCGGCGCGGCGCGCGGTCGGCCCGCCGCAATTGGCCCCGGTCGAAACGCCGGAATACCTGACGGGCGGCGGTCAGCAGACCATTCCGCAACCGGACCCCGTCGCCTACGAGCCAGCGAGGCCGAACTCGCTTTGGCGCTCGGGTTCGCGCAGCTTCTTCAACGATCAGCGCGCCCAGCGCATCGGCGATATCCTCACCGTCGAGATCGAAATCGACGACAGCGCCGAACTGTCCAATTCATCGAACCGCCAGCGCGAGGCCTCGACATCGGCGGGCGTCAGCAACTTCTTCGGCCTGGAAACCATCGCCGGCCAGATTTTCAACAGCGCCTTCGATCCGGAAAATCTGATCTCGGCGCAAACTGAGTCGGAACATCGCGGCCAAGGCGCGATCAATCGGGAAGAGAAGATCGAACTGACCGTCGCCGCGGTAATCGTCGACCGCCTGCCCAACGGCAACTTGGTTATCGCCGGCCGCCAAGAAGTGCGCATCAATGGCGAAGTGCGCGAACTGACCGTAAGCGGCATCATCCGCCCGCAAGATGTGAGCGCATACAACACGATCAGCCATACTCAGATCGCCGAAGCGCGCGTGTCATACGGCGGACGCGGGCAGCTCAGCACCATCCAGCGGCCCAACTGGGGCCAGCGCATCGGCGACGCCGTCACGCCCTGGTAATCAGCGCCATTCAGCCAGGATGGTTGCTGTCTTGACCGTCTCCACCTGCTGACCGTAGCGCTCGTGATAGAGCGTCAGCATCGCATCGTGCGCACGATCGGACGAACTGCACAGAGCATCGGTGACGAGCACGACGCGGTAGCCGTGGTCGACCGCGCCAAGCACGCTGGCGAGCACGCAGACATCCGTTTCGCCGCCGCTCACGATGAGTGTGTCGACGCCGCGTGTACGCAGCAAGGCCTGGAAGCTCGGATCGATCCAAGGGGAATAATGCTTCTTGTCGACGACGGCGGCGGGCGGCGCAAATTCGGCGAGCTCGGGGATGAGATGGACCATCTCAGCGCAAAACTGCTGCAGTGTCATGTTCGCCCACCGCCGCCAGTATCTTCGCCAGACGCCCTCGCCCTCGCCGGGCGCTCGTGCAGGAATGAACCGTGTGAAGATTGTGCGCTCAGGCTTGGCCTCGACCAGGCGACGCACGTTAGGCGCAACGCGTTGCATCCAAGGCGTTCGCCAAGCTGTGTCCTCGGCGAACATGCGTTGCATATCGACGCAGAGGTGGCAGACGTTTGGCCCCAATGGACCGAACCTCAAATTGTCATCCTCGTTGCGCGGCATAAACCCGTAACGCATGAGGCGCGGGAATGGTCCCCGTCCCCGGGAGCCGCTGGCGAGGAATGAGGCGCGCGCTGGACTTAGGATCGCCGCCGCGCCATGCACGGCCGAATAATCGGAAGGAGCAGAGTTTAATGGCGACGAATTACGTGCCTGAAGACGTGTTGCGTGCGCATTCCTATGCGCTGGAAATCCTGGCGGCATTTCTGGTCGTCAGCGGGACCGTAACGCCGGAGAGGATGGCCGGCCTTATCCGCATGACGGTCGCGAAAGCACGGTCCGACGGCCACGAGAAAGCGGCAGAGTATCTGAGTACGCTATGGGCCAACGGTCTCAATGGCGAATGGGAGAAGGCCTGGCGCGAGGCGCAGAAGACCTGAGCCCCCTTCAGTTCACACGCCGCTCTTTGCCCGCCCAATACGGCTCGCGCAATTCGCGGCGAAGAATCTTGCCTGAAGCGCTGCGAGGCAGCGGCGCATCCCGGAAATCGACGCTCCGAGGCGCCTTGTAATGGGCGATGCGCTCGCGCGCGTGGGCGATGATGCTCGCGGCCTCCGGCGTGGCGCCGGGCTTTGGCACGACGATCGCTTTCACCGTTTCGCCCCAGGTCTCGTCGGGCACGCCGATCACCGCAACCTCGGCCACATGCGGATGGCCGTGGATCGCGTTCTCGACTTCGGCGGGATAGACGTTCTCCGCACCGGTGATGATCATGTCCTTGATGCGGTCCTGGATGTAGAGATAGCCGTCCTCATCCAGATAGCCCGCATCGCCTGTGCGCAGCCAACCATCGGAATCGACCGTTGCACTCGTCGCATCCGGCTTGTTCCAGTAGCCCTTCATGTTGGCGAGCGAGCGCGTGCAGATTTCGCCCGTTTGATTGGGCCCAAGCACGGCGCCGTCGGCGTCGCAGATGCGGATTTCCACGCCCGGCATCGGCAGTCCTGCCGACGCCATGCGCTTGTTGCCTTTGGGATCATGATCTTCCGGCGGCAGATAGACGATCGTGCCGGTCGTCTCGGTCATGCCGTACTGCTGGCAGAACTCGCAGCCAAACACCTCCATGCACTCCTGCAGCAACGCCACCGGCATGGGAGAGGCGCCGTAAAGGATATGCGTGAGGCTGGAATAATCGATCTCCCGGGCGCGCGGCATGCGCACAACGAACTGAAGCGCGGCAGGCACCATGAACATCTTGGCGATGCGCTCGCGCTCGATGAATTCCAGCACTTCGACCGGATTGAACTCGCGCGCAACAACGTTCTTGACGCCGTTGATAAGGCCGACCAGCCCCCAGCCGGTGCCGCCGATATGCGCCGCGGGCATAGCAACAAGATTGGTTTCGCCCTCGCGCCATTCGTTCCAGCCCATGGTCGATTCGGAGAGCTTGCGCCGCGAGCGCATCAGATTGGCGCTTGTCAGCATCACGCCTTTGGGGCGACCTGTGGTGCCTGAGGTGTAGAGTAGCAGCGCGGTGTCCTCGGGCGTGACATCAACGCGTGGATCCTCGGGGCTCTGCGCATCGCGCCAGGTCTCGAAGACCGGCCAGTCGTGCGCGCCCGCCTGCAAGGCGATCGGACCGGGCTTCGCCTGCGCTTCAGCCAGCGCAGCGCGCGCGCACTCAATCAGCTCGGGACCGACAAACAATAACCGCGCACGGGTATCGTCGAAAATGTAAGCCACCTCAGCGGGCGCGAGACGCCAGCCGATGGGCGCGATAATCGCGCCGGCTTTCATGGCGCCGAGGGCCAGTTCGAAATAGTGATCGCTGTTCTTGCCGAGATAGGCGATCGCTTCGCCTTTCTTCACCCCAGAGGCAATGAGGGCATTGGCGATCTGACTGGTATGCCGATCGAGCTCCGCGTACGTCGTGAGTCGCCCTTCGAAACTCAGCGCCACCTGCTGGCCGCGCGCCTTGCCGTGATGACGCGGCACATCGCCGAGCGTCGGCATCAAATCGAATTCCTCAGGCGAAAGCGAAGCCGCCATGTCTTTTCCTCCCGTTCTGGCGGCAGCTTAGCGCAGCGGAAGCCTTTGTGGAGCTAGCGAATACGCTAGCCGGCGATGTCGCGCGCCATCAGCGCAGCGAACAGGAGCAGCAGCGCCACGAGCGCCGTCTCCGCCAGCACCAAACGGCGCACCCGTCCGGCCTCGGGCGCGGGGACAATAAAGCTCGGCTCGGCTTTCGTCAGTCTCACCCAACGCATGAACGTGCGGGTGGGCGCGACGGAGATGAGCCCGACCGCCCCGAAGGTCGTCATCTTGGCCCAGAAGAACGGCTGGTCCTGATAATAGGCCCAGCCTTTCGCCCCCCAGATTACCCGCGATACGCCGGCGAGAATAATCAGCACGGCGGAGAGACCGTAGAAAAGATCGATGCGCAGCAGCAGCCGCGCGACGCGCCCATCCACGGGCAAGCGCAACACGAATGCTTCCGCTACGATCGCGGCCACAAGCACGAAGGCGAACAGAAAATGCAGCCAGGAGAGGCCGGCGTCGTGCAAGAGCGGCCCCATCCCGGGCTCAATCGTCCCGGTGGACGCGCTCGCGGCGCTCGTGGCGCTCTTGCGCTTCGAGCGACAGTGTTGCGATGGGGCGCGCTTCGAGACGTGACAGAGAGATCGGCTCGCCCGTCTCTTCGCAATAGCCGTAACTGCCGTCGTCGATGCGGCGCAGGGCTTCGTCGATCTTGGCGATCAGTTTGCGCTGACGGTCGCGGGTCCTGAGTTCGAGCGCTCGATCTGTCTCGCTTGTCGCGCGATCGGCAAGATCGGGCTCGGCCACGGTGTCCTGTTGCAGCGAGGCGATGGTCGAGCGCGATTCGTCCAGGATTTCCTGTTTCCAGGCCAGCAGCTTCTGCCGGAAATATTCCTTCTGCCGCTCATTCATGAACGGCTCGTCTTCGCTGGGGCGATATTCCTTCACTACAGAAGCCATCTGCTCACTCCCGCCCTCGCGAGGCGCCGCCTTATAGCGTTGCGCCTCCGGCTCGTCCATTGAGCGAGGCTTCTGCAAAAGTCCACGTAGTTTCCGCAGGTTGCGCTGCAACATCAAGCTCTCCCGAGCATCCGATCCAGCTTGGCGAGCTCGACATGGAGGCGCGTGTCGACCTCACGCAGGATCTCGTCCAACCCCTCGTCGCCGGTCGGCGCAGCGTCGGCCTGGAGGCTCTCCAGCTCCGCCCGCAACGCCGCCGGCGCTCGGCCCACCAGCAGGCCGCGCTCCAAGCGTTCCAGCGCATCCAACACATCACGGCCGCGACGCGCCTGGCGGGCCCGGCGCTGTGCCGCCGGATCCTCGGCTTGAAGCGCCACAATGGCATCCAACGGGGTGATGGCGCTGACGGCAGACGTGGCGCCGGCGCGCTGCGGCGCATCCATGGCGGGTGCAAAGCCGCTCGGCGCCGCCGAGCTTGCTTTTCGCGCGGCGGTCGAGGGGGCGACGCCGCGGCCGCTCTCGATCCTCCTGGACGGGACTCTCCGCCTGCTGCTGTTGCCAGCGCCTTAACGTTTCGTTTTGAACCTCGCGTTAACCGAACCGCGCCCAAGTCGGCCCATGGGATCTGCTTCACGCGCCGCGCGCATGGGCCTTTTGGCCATTGCTTCGGCCGCAGCCTTGGCGGCGCCGCTGGCGGCGCCCCCGGCCTGGGCGGGTCCGCGCATCAAGGATGTTGCTGACTTCGAGGGCGTGCGCGAGAACCAGCTCGTCGGCTACGGGCTGGTGGTTGGGCTCGCCGGCACCGGCGATTCGCTGCGCAACTCGCCGTTCACGCGTCAGAGCTTGGCCGCCATGCTCGAGCGTCTTGGCGTGAATGCGGCGGAAGGCAATCTCAACACGCGCAACGTCGCCGCCGTG
>CAZHWA010000115.1:0-2938 GCA_964536175.1 uncultured Terricaulis sp.
CAGGAACGGCTCGAGCGGGACGTCCGCATCGAACGGTTGCGCACGCAGGATCTTCATCTCGACCCCGGTGAAGAGCCCCCGGCGCCAGCCGATGCCGCCCCCACCGAACCAGTGCGGCCGCGGCCGGACGCGGCACTGCCGCCAGGACAGGCTCCACCGCCCTTCCCCTTCCCGATTGGGCCAAGCGGTGCTCAGGGCGGCTCGGAGCCTGCGCCGCAGCCCACGCCAATCCCGCCCGAAGAGCCTTTGCCCCTGCCGGCGCCCTCCGACGCCGGCGGCCCTGCATAGCGCTCGTGGTGTGCTCAACCGGCAGCAGATTGCCCGGAAATAATTGCGCGCGTCCGCCAGACCCGGCTTAAGGCCTGTGCATGATATCCCAACGCAGCCCCCTCGCGCCGGGGCATTTTCCTGACTTGCCAGAGATCGCCGGCGTAGCGGCCGCGATAGGCCGTGCAGGCTTATACAAGCACGCACGCCCGGACCTGCTTCTCGTGCGCATGCCCGCCGGTACGAAGGCAGCGGGCGTGTTCACCACCAACGCCGTCGGCTCGGCGCCGACCGATTATGCGCGCGAAGCGCTCGCAGCGACGAACGGCGGCGCGCGCGCGCTTGTCGTCAACGCCGGATGCGCGAACGCTTTCACCGGCCCCGCGGGCGCACGCGCATGTCGGCGCGCTTGCGAGGCTGTAGCAGCCAAGCTGGAGACAACGCCGGAGGAAGTCCTACCGGCCTCGACTGGCGTCATCGGCGTGGTGCTCGATGATGCGAAGATCGCCGCTGCATTGACCGACATGCAGCTTGGCTCGGCCTCCTGGCTCGATGCGGCCGCCGCGATCATGACCACCGACACGTTCCCGAAAGGCGCCGGCGCGGCGTGCGAGATTGACGGCGCTCGCGTCAACATCGCCGGCATCGCCAAGGGCTCGGGCATGATCGCCCCCGACATGGCGACAATGCTTGCCTTTGTGTTCACGGACGCTGCCGTCTCGGCGCCAGTGTTGAGGGAACTGCTCCGCCAGGAAACTGACACCAGCTTCAATTCCATCACCGTCGATGGCGATCGCAGCACCAACGATTGCGTGCTCCTGTTTGCCACCGGTCAGGCCGCTGCGGCGCCCATCGAGGCTGCAGACGATGCTCGTCTTGCCGGCTTCCGTACTGCGCTATCGCAGGTGCTGCGCGATCTCGCTATACAAATCGTGCGCGATGGTGAAGGAGCGACCAAACTCGTCACCGTCACGGTTGAAGGTGCGCAAAGCGATGCAAGCGCCAAGATCATCGCCCGCACCATCTGCGAGAGTCCGCTGGTGAAGACGGCGATCGCCGGCGAGGACGCGAACTGGGGCCGTGTGGTCATGGCGATCGGGCGCAGCGATCAACCGGTGCAGCGCGAAATGATCGCGGTGCGCTTCGGCGCACTGTGGGCCGCGCGCGATGGCGCTGTCGCGCCCGATTACGACGAGGCGGCGATGAGCGCGTACATGAAGGGCGCCGAACTGGAGATCGCCGTCACTGTCGGCGCCGGGCCAGGCCGCGCCGCCATGCACACGTGCGACCTCACCAAGCGCTACGTCGAAATCAACGGGGACTATCGCAGTTAAACATCATGAAGTCGCACATCCCGCGCATTCCGTCATATCTCAGGTGTGCAGTAGAGACACGCGGTCCCAGAAGTCTCCACTGAACACGCCCAGCGGATTGTGAGCGTATGCCACCGACAGAATAAACAAGAACACGCCGAGCGCCCCAATCATGTAACCGATGCGTGCCCCTTTGGTCTTGGCGCGTTTCATTGCGAAGCTGCCGAGCACGATGTACGCCGCCAGCAGCACGACTTTCACGGTGAGCCAGTGATGCACGAACGGATATTGCTGCACGATCGTCATCAACATCAGCGCCGCCGTCAGTAGCACCGTATCGATGGTATAGCTGAGATATCGCACAGGGCCCCACATCGGCCAGCTGGCGTTGAAGACATTGACGCCTAGCCCGCGCAGTAGGAATAGCCCCCCGCTCGCCAGCACCGACGCGATGTGGACGTTGCGGATCTCGATATAGAACGCTTCCATCGCGTGCGATCAATCGTGCGCGCCGCTGGTCGTTCCTGTCTGGTCGAGATCCGGCGCGATGCCCGGCGTCTGTTCGCTCTCCGGCACCGGCCCCGGCGCGGATTCACGCTTCGGATTGATCCAGAGCATGGCCACGAACAAGGTCAGCGCCAGCGCGCCGACGGCGAGGATCGTGTCGCCTGGCACCCGCATCCACACCAGCAGATCGACGAAGGGCTGCTGCATGAACTCGGCAGAGCGCGCGTACCAGTAGCCTTCGTTGATCGCCGCGAACAGCTGGATTGTGCCCAGCGGCAGCAGCGTCAGCAACGCCATGCCGGCGAGGCCGATATTGAAGCACCAGAACGCAGTTTTCAGGATGGTCTCGTTCCAGACCAGGTCCGGCTTCATGCCGCGCAGACAGAACAGCACCAGACCGATCCCGAGCATGCCGTATACGCCGAACAGCGCGGTGTGGCCGTGCAGCGGCGTGAGATTGAGGCCCTGCATGTAGTACAGCGAGAGCGGCGGATTGATGAGAAAGCCGAACAAGCCTGCGCCGACGAGATTCCAGAACGCGACGGCGAGGAAGAACATCACCGGCCACTTGTAGCGGCGCATCCACGGCGTGGAGCCCGAAAGGCGCCACTGATCGTAGGCCTCGAAACCGATATAAGCGAGCGGCACCACCTCAAGCGCCGAGAAGCTCGCGCCCAGGGCCAGAACGGGCGTAGGGGAGCCCGCGAAATAGAGGTGGTGCAGTGTGCCAAGGACGCCGCCAGCCATGAATACGATCGTTGCAAACAGCACGGCCACGGTCGCGGTGTGCACCTTCAGCAGGCCCAAACGCGTGAACAGGAAGGCGATCACGGCGGTTGCGAACACTTCGA
>CAZHWA010000115.1:2948-6433 GCA_964536175.1 uncultured Terricaulis sp.
TCGCCGTGCTCGCGCGGATGAGCCCGCGGCGCGTGAAGATGAGGGCGATGACGACCGTGGCGAAGACCTCGAAGAAGCCCTCGACCCACAGGTGCACCAGCCACCAGCGCCAGTACTCGACCATCGAGAGGTGCGTGTGTTCGTTCCACATCAGCGCCGCGCCGAAGAACAGACCGATCGCGACAGTGGAGAGGAAGAACAAGGCGACGATCGAGCGCGATTCCGAACGTTGCCGCAGCGTGGGCCAGAGCGCGCGACCGACCAGCACCAGCCAGATCATCAGCCCGATAAACAGGAACCACTGCCAGAACCGCCCCATGTCGGCGTATTCCCAGCCCTGGTGGCCCCACCAGAAGTTCTGGTCGAGATCCATCCGCTGCATCACCGCAAGCCACTGTCCAAAGAACGAGCCGACAACGATGATGAGTAAACAGACCCAAAGCACATTGACGCCGAGCGCCTGAAATTTCGGCTCATGCCCGGATATCGCCGGCGCGATGTAAAGCCCGGTGCCAAGCCAAGCCACGGCGATCCACAGCACCGCGAGCTGGGTGTGCCAGGTCCGTGTGATGGAATACGGAAAGATCTCGGCCATCTCGTAACCGTAAACGAGTTGGCCCTCGACTTGATAATGCGCGGTTGTGGCGCCAAGCAAAATCTGGACGAGGAAGAGCGCCAGCACGACCCAGAAATATTTTGCGGTCGCCTTCATCGAAGGCGTCACGACAACGCTGAGCATCGGGTCGGTCGCCGGCAGTTCGTGCGGCTCCTCGCTGCGCGAGTGCGTGCGCGCATAGTGCCACCCGAGTAGGCCGATCCCGGCGAGGAGGAAGGTGACGCTGAATGCCGACCACAGGAACGTGCTGGTTGGCGGGCGATTGCCCACCAAGGGCTCGCTCGGCCAGTTGTTGGTGTACGTGACCGTATCGCCCGGCCGCGTCGTCGTTGCGGCCCAGGCCGTCCACCAGAAGAACGCGCCCATCAAACGCCGGTCTTCCGCGTCCGCGATGGTGTTGTTCTTCATCGCGTAGGCTTCGCGCAGTTCAGCCGTCTCAGGGTCATTGCCGAACAGGCTTTCATAGTGCGCAGAAACGGTGCGAATGGCCTGGGCGCGATCATCCGTTATCGTGATCGTGTCGTTCTCAGGATCGTAGGTGTTCGCCCGCATACGCGGGCGCAGCCGACCTTGCAGCGCGTTACGGTCCTCTTCGCTGAGTTCGGCCCATGATGAGCCATGCTCGGCCTGCGCCCATTGATCGAGCGTGGCGATCGCTTCGCGATGCAGCCAATCGGCCGACCAGTCTGGGGCAACGAGCCCGCCGTGGCCCCAGATCGATCCCAGCTGCTGGCCGCCGATCGATTGCCATATCTGCCGACCGTGCTGAATCTCCGCGCGCGTATAGACAACGTCGCCGGATTCGGTGACGACGCGCTCTGGCACCGGCGGCATTGCGATTTCGATTTGCCGGCCGCTCCACAACAGCACTGCGAACGATACGACCAGCAGCCCCGCCAGCCACATCCACAATTGCTTTGCGCTGTTCATGCACGGCCCTCCCGATTCTGTATCGGAACATACACAGTGGGCCTAAGCACTCAACCTTTGCGGCGTTCCATGTCTGACCCACAAAGGAAATTGCTCGTACGCTGACAAGATCAAGAACCGCTTGGCTTTCCGCCGGAACTAGAGGCCGATAGCGGCGGCCATCGCCTTCACCGCCTCCGCCTGTTTAAGCCCCATCTCCTGCGTCAATGTGCGCCACGTGTGATAACTCAGCGCAAGCGCCAGCATGACGCGCTGCCGCGCTGTGAGCCCCGCGCCGAGCACGTCGCGCCATTGCGCCATGGTGGGTCCATGGCGCAGCGCCAGTATTTCGCGCACGAGGGTGTGTGTCTCCGCATCGCGTAGCACGCACGCGACGAGGTTCGCGTTGCGTTCGTACCAGTCGTAAATTGCACGCAGGCCTGCCCGCAGCCTTGCGGCCGGATCGGCGATGCTGCGCCACACTTCAGCATCGGGCAAGGGATCCTGTTCGAGTGAATGGCTCGAACACGCCAATAGTACGCTGCGCTCGTCGGGGAAGTGCGCATAAAATGTGTTGCGCTGGACCCCCGCCTTCTCAGCAATCATGCTGACTGTGGTCTTGGCCGGCCCGACACACGAATGCAGCTCGACAGCCGCCTCGACGATGCGCCGGCGGGTCTCCGCTTGAGCTTCAGCCCGGCGCTTAAGGGTGTATGTACGCGCCATTACGTTTTTCGCTATACACGCATGCGTATTCATTTGACCGCTTTCATTCATTTGGCTATACAATCGTGTATTGTCAAATGAATTGGAGGGAAGTCGCGATGGAGACCAGGATCGACGAGGTTGCCGAGGGCGTATTCCGGCTCTCCACCTTCATCCGCGATGTCCCGCCCAATGGACTCGCCTTCAACCAGTTTCTGATTCTCGGAGATGAGGCGCTGCTCTTCCACACGGGAATGCGCGCTCTCTTCCCTGCCGTGCGAGACGCCGTGGCGACTTTGATGGCGCCTGATCGACTGCGCTGGATCAGCTTTGGACATTACGAGGCTGACGAATGCGGCTCGATGAATGAGTGGCTGAAGACCGCGGCCAGTGCGCAGATCGCGCACGGGATGACGGCCGTCGGCGTTTCACTCAACGATCAGGCTGACCGTCCCCCGCGCATGCTGCAGAATGGCGAAGTGATTGATCTCGGCGGCAAGCGGACGCGCTATCTTGATACCCCGCACGTGCCGCACGGCTGGGAAGCAGGGCTCATCTACGAGGAGGCCACCGGCACTTTGCTGTGCGGAGACCTCTTCACACAGTTCGGGGCCTGCGAGGCGAGGACCGAAAGCGACATCGTCGGCGCCGCGATCGCCGGGGAGGACATAGCCGGCTATTCGGCGCTCAATCCCGCCATGGGCGCAACGCTTCGCAAACTGGCCGAACTCAAGCCCCGCACGCTCGCCTTGATGCACGGACCTGCCTTCACCGGCGATTGCGCGACCGCGCTCCTGACGCTGGCAGACGATTACGACCGGCGCGTGCGCGCCAAAGTCCGCGAGTATGGGATGTTTGTCGAATCCCAGGCGGCATGAAACAAAGGGCGGCGATGCGTCGCCGCCCTCCGTCGTCTTGGCTTCTATCTGTTATCAGTGCGCGCCGATCGGCGCCGGCGCGCGCAAGTCGAAGCGGTCGAGCTCCATCACCTTGGCCCACGCCTTGACGAAGTCCTTCACAAACTTCTCCTTGGCGTCGGCGGCGCCGTAGACTTCCGACAACGCGCGCAGCTGCGAGTGCGAGCCGAAGATGAGATCGGCGCGCGTGCCAGTCCACTTCACCTTGCCGCTCTTGCGATCACGGCCTTCGAACATTTCCTGCGAACCGCCGACGCCTTTCCATTGCGTGCCCATGTCCAGCAGGTTGAGGAAGAAGTCGTTGCTGAGCACGCCAGGACGATCGGTGAGCACGCCGA
>CAZHWA010000116.1:0-6426 GCA_964536175.1 uncultured Terricaulis sp.
CGTCGATCTTGGCGAGATCGCCGGTCTTGATCCAACCGTCGATGAACGTCTCGGCCGTCGCTTCCGGTTTATTCCAATAGCCGCGCACGACGATCGGCCCCTTGTACCAAAGCTCGCCGACTTCGCCGCGCGGCAGCTCCCGGCCGTTGTCGCCGACAATTTTGGCCTCGCCCGTCGGCGCCGGCACGCCGGTGGAGGAAGGTTTGCGCTCGTAGTCCTCGGCGACGTTCGATACAGCCGTCGCCGACGTCTCCGTCATGCCCCAGCCCTGGCTGGGCGTGGATTTCGGAAAGCGGGCTTTGATGCGTTTCACAAGTTCGGGCGCGGCCGGCGCGCCGCCGTAGGCGACGCCTTCGACCGATGAAAGGTCGTATTCGCCGGCGCGCGGGTGTTCGATGATCTGCCAGGCGATGGTGGGAACGCCGCCGAAATGGGTGATGCGCTCCTTCTCGATCAACGGCAACGCTGCGTCCGGATCGAAGCGGCGCTGCATCACCAGTTTGTCACCGCGCATCAGCGCTGGGATCATCACCGCAAAGCAGCCGGTGGCGTGGAAGAACGGCACCGAGACGAGAAACGATTTTTGCGGCAGCGACGGATCCGGCTGCGGCGGCGCTTCACCGCGGCGCAGAAAAGCGCGCGCTTGCGCGGCGGCGCCGTTCCAGATGTTGGAGATGATGTTGCGGTGCGACGTGACCGCGCCCTTCGGCTTTCCGGTCGTGCCCGAGGTGTAGAAAATCGTGACGTCGTCGTCGGGGCCGCGTTTGGGGAAGTCTTCCAGGCTCAGCAGTGGCGGAAGGTTCGCCCAGTCGTTCGTACCGCCGATTACGCGTTCCAGTCGCGCCACGGCCGGATCGGCCGTCTCCTCCTTCAGGCGCGAGACATAGATGCGCCTGATATCCGGGCAATTGGGCAGGTGCTCGCGCACGCGTTCGTAGCGCTCGGCGTCGACGATCAACGCAGATGCGCCGGAGTCTGCGAGCCCGTACTCAAGCTCCGATCCGGTCCACCAGGCGTTGAGCGGCGTCACGATGGCGCCGGCCAGCACTCCGGCCCAGAACGCAACCGGCCACTCGGGCAGGTTGCGGACAATGATGGCCACGCGATCGCCAGGTTGGACGCCGTCTGCAATGAGCTGGCGCGCGAGCTTCGCCGCGGCAGCGCGCATGGCCCCGATCGTGGCGCGTTCGTCCTCAAACACCAGGTGATCGCGCGCCGAAAACATGGCCGCGAGCGCGAAAATGTCGTGTAGCGTGGGCGGCGCGGCCTTCCATACCTTCATTTTCACGCCGCGGACCTCAGCTTCTGCGATCTCCAGCAAGGTCCCGGGTTGTGTGAGCAGGGCATGCGCCTGCTCGATCGACATGGCTGGAAAAGCTGGCTTCGCGGCCGCCTCGGACATCAAAATCCTCCTGCGCGTCGCGGCAAAGGCGCCGCGCGCGTCATTTTTCTTCAGAGCTGTGCAAATACGCCCTTGTCGCCCCCGCAACAGCATGACCTGACGAAACTTTGCCGGAATTTAATGGTGGCTTGTCCCTGGCGCGAGCCTCGGGCAAGCATGTGCAGTCCCGGGCGGGATGGGAGACGCGCAGATGGCCTTCGATTGGAAAGCGCTCGCAGAGCGCCTCGATCCCCGCAAGCTCGACTGGTCCTGGGTGAAGCCAGTGCGAGACTGGGCCGTCGCCAACCGCACCGCTGTGCTTTCTACGTCGGTAGCGTTGCTCGTCGGGCTGTGGGGCGGCGCCGTTCTGGGTCGCGTATCGACCGGCGCGCCAGCCTTCGACTTCGCGCAATTGGGCAGCATCGGATTCGTGCAGGGCGCACGCAATGCGGACGCCCCACGCGCTGGCCTGCCGCAGGTGGAGGGCATGGCGTTTGTCCGACTGCGCACCGAGATGAACCAAGCCGAGCCGCGCGCCTGTCTCGAGTTCTCGCAGAATCTCTCGACCGACCCCTCGGTGAACTACGCCGACTACCTCATCATGGAGCCGGCGACCACGTTCCAGACCGACGTCTCCGCTAATCTTCTCTGTTTGAGCGGCCTGCCATTCGAGCCGGAGCGGCAAGTCACCATCCGCGAAGGTCTGCCTGCGCAATCTGGCGAGCGCACCGAATACGAAGAGACCTTCACGCTCACATTTGGCGACCGCCCAGCCTATGTCGGTTTCGCCGGCTCGGGCGTGATCCTGCCGCGCTCGGAAGCCGACGGCATCGCTATCGAGACGGTGAATGTCTCGCGTCTGCATGTGGAAGTCTTGCGCGTTCCGGACCGCATTCTCTCGCAGCACTACGTCGAACAAGGCGAAAGCAATGACGAGGGCGGCTGGGGCTATTGGAGCTTCAACAGCGCCGCCGAAGATGTCGGCGTGCAGGTTTATCAAGGCCGCATCGACATAAATACGACGGGCCTGCGCAACACGCCGATTACGACCGTGTTTGCGCTCGGCGCGGCGCTGCGCGAACTGCGTCCCGGCGCGTACGTCGTGAAGGTAAAGGACGATTCTCCGGGCGCCGGTCAGCGTGGCGGAGGCGACACCGAATCGCCAGCCTCGGCGTATCGATGGATTCTCTACACCGATATGGCGCTGCAGAGCTTTTCGGGCGCCACCGGTCTCGACGTCGTCGTGCGCTCGTTACGCACGGCGCGGCCGCTCGCAAACACGACCGTCACGCTCATCGCGCACAACAATGAAGAGCTGGCGCGCGCCCGAACGGATGCAGACGGCCGCGTGCACTTTGCTGATGCGCTGGTGAACGGCCAAGGCCCGGCGCGCGCCCGCTATGTGATGGCGTACGGCGTCGAGGGCGATTTCACGGCGCTCGATCTGCAGCGTCCTGCGCTCGATCTTTCCGACCGCGGCGTCGATGGCCGCCGCGCGCCGGGCGACATCGATGCGTACCTCTACACCGAGCGCGGCATCTATCGCCCCGGCGAGCGTGTGCGTCTCATCGGTCTTATCCGCGACCAGATTGGGCGCGCCATTTCGGATCGGCCGTCAACGCTCGTAGTTTATCGCCCTAACGGCACCGAAGCGCGGCGCATTCGCATGACCGAAGCGGTCGATGGCGGCGCCATCGCCAAGAATATCGAGATCGATCGATCCGCGCCGCGCGGCGTCTGGCGGGCGGAATTGCTGGTCGACGGGCAGGACGCTGCGGCAGGCAGCGTCAGCTGGTCGGTAGAAGACTTTGTGCCGCAGCGTTTACGTGTGCAAATCCAGGCCAACGAATCCGTCTTGCGCAGCGGTCAGACCCGAGCCGTCGATGTACAGGCGGACTTCCTTTACGGCGCGCCCGGTGGGGGCCTCGCCGTGGAAGGCGAGGGGCGTCTGATGGTCGACCCTAATCCGTTTCCCGAGTTTTCTCAGTACAGCTTCGGCCTCGCTGACGAGAGCTTCACCGAGCAGTTCTTCGAACTTCCCTCAACTGTAACCGACGGTCAGGGGCGGGCGCAGCTATTGCTGCAATTGCCCAGCGAGCCGGAAACGACGCTTCCATTGCGGGCGCGGATGATCGCTTCGGTCGCCGATCCAGGCGGACGACTGGTGCGCGAGGACTTCGTCGTGCCGGTGCGCTTGCGCAACATCTATATCGGGCTCAGCCCGCAGTTCGAGCATCGCCGCGCCGGCGCGGGCGAGCGTGTCGCCTTCGATGCGATTGCGCTTAACGCGGAGGGTCGGCGCGTCGCCGTCCGCGACGTGCAATGGCAGATCGTACGCGAGGATTGGAGCTACGATTGGTATCTCGACAACGGTACATGGCGTTGGCGGCGCACTGGGCGGGACATCCCGGTCGATGGCGCCACGGTCAATATCGGCGCCGGTCAGCCGCTTCGCATCGCCAAGGATGGGCTACGCAACGGCTCATACCGCATCATTGTGCGCGACACCGCATCGGGCGCGGAAAGTTCGCAGCGTTTCGGCGTCGGTTGGGGCGGCCCGGCGGACGACGACGCAACACCTGACATGGTCAGCGTCGTGGCGCCGGCCGATCCGGTGCGCCCGGGATCGCGCGCACGTGTGCAAATCCGGCCGCCCTATCCGGGCGAGGCGCAGATTGTCGTCGCCACCGATCGCGTGATCGAGACCCGCACCGTGCGTGTCGACAGCGATGGCGCGACAATCGATCTCCCGGTTAGCAACGAATGGGGCTCGGGGGCTTATGTACTTGTGACCGTGATGACGCCCCGCGACCCGGTGAATCTGCCGGTGCCACGCCGCGCCATCGGCGTGGCTTATGTGCCGGTGGATATGGGCCAGCGCACGCTGGAGGTGGTTGCGGGCGAGGGGCTGCAGAATGTCCGCCCTCGGACGACCGTCACGGTGCCGGTGCAGGTGCGTAATGCGCCCGGCGGCGAGCGCGTGCGCGTCGCCATCGCCATGGTGGACGAAGGCATCCTCAACATCACGCGATACCAGAGCCCGAATCCGGTCGATTATTTCTTCGGCCGGCGCGCGTTGGGCGTCGATATCCGGGACGATTACGGCCGTCTGCTCAACCCCAACCTCGGCGCGCCGGCGACCGCGCGGCAGGGTGGGGACTCAATCGGCGGAGAGGGACTTACCGTGGTGCCCACGCGCACCGTGGCGATCGTCTCCGATATCGTTGAGGTGCGCGGCGGGCGCGCCAACATCGAAGTTCAGATCCCGGACTTCAATGGAACCTTGCGCCTGATGGCGGTCGCCTGGAGTGATAGCGGGCTGGGGCAGGACGCCGAGCAGATCATTGTGCGCGACCCGGTCGTGGCCGAACTCATCCTGCCGCGCTTCCTGGCGCCCGGCGATGAAGCCCAGGGCACGCTCAACATCGACAATGTCGAGGGTCCGAACGGGGCCTACACCGTCACCATCTCGGGGTCGCCTGCGGCACAAGTCCAAACGCAACCGCGCCGGTTCACCTTGAACCGCGGACAGCGGCAAACAGCGCTGATCCCCATCGCGGGAGGTCCGCTTGGCGTCGGTCAGATATCGCTCCGGCTCGAAGGGCCGCAAGGTTTCACGCCGGTCGAACGCTCGTACGACATCCAATCGCGCGCGCCTTTCCTGCCGATCACCATTACCGCGACCGAGCCGTTAGCTGCAGGCGCGTCGTGGCGCGCCCCGGCGGACGCGCTCGCTGCGTTCCAGCCGAGTGCGCACGCGCTTATCTCGTTCTCGAATCTGGCCGGGCTCGATCCTGCGCCGATCTTGGACGAACTGTGGCGCTACCCGTATGGCTGCACCGAGCAGCTCGTCAGCGTTGCGATGCCGCTCTTGTACTACAACACACTGGCAAGCGAGGCGAACCGCGAGCGTGATCCGCGCATTACCCGGCGCTTGCAGGAGGCGGTGTCACAATTACTGGATCGGCAAGGCCCAGACGGAGCGTTCGGCTCCTGGCGTGCGGGCGACGGCCACGCATCGCCATGGCTTGGCGCCTATGTAACCGATTTCCTGCTGCGCGCCCAGCGCGCCGGGTTCGCCGTGCCGCGTCAGCCCATGCAGCAGGCTTACAGCGCCCTGCGGCGCGTGGCGCGGCTCAACGATTTCGGCAGCGTCGGCTACGACTTCGAGGTCTACCGTTGGCCCGGTTCGAACGACAGCCAACAACTCTTGCGTTCGCGCTCGGCGGCATATGCCCTGTATGTGCTGGCAAAAGCGGGTGAAGCCGACATCGGTCAGCTGCGCTATTATCACGACACTCATCTCGACAACGAGCCATCGCCGCTCGCGCGTGCGCAGATCGCTGCCGCGCTTGCGCACATGGGCGACCGCGCCCGCTCGCGCAACGCCTTCCGCTTGGCCGAACGCGCGCTGGGTTACCGCAACACGGGCGACTGGTACCAGACCCCTCTACGCGATCTGGCCGGCGTGTTGGCTCTGGCGGCGGAAGCAGGCGAAACCAACCTCGTCAACCGGCTGCGTCAGCGCCTGGAGCGCGATGAGCCCGATGCAGATCGCCTGATGACGCAAGAGCAGGCGCAATTGCTGCTCGCAGCCAACGCGCTGCTCGAACAGGCCGGGCCGGTCAATGTCTCGCTGAACGGCGAACAGATGGCGGAGCGGCGCATGGTAGCCGACGCGCAGCGCTTGGCGACAGGTCTTGTGTTCCGCAACAATGCGCGCGGGACGGTATGGCGCTCGTTTTCGCTTACCGGTTCGCCGCGCGAGGCGCCACCGGCAATGCAGTCGGGCTACACGATTGACAAGCGGGTGTTTCGCATGGACGGCGCAATCGCCGATCTCGGCAACGTGCGGCAGGGCGATCGTGTGATCGTCGTGCTGTCCGGCCAACCTGAAGGGGCGCGCAATTACCCGACCGTGCTTGTCGATCTCCTGCCGGCGGGCCTTGAAATCGAAACCACGCTGGGTCCAGCGGACGGCGCAGGCAGGAATTGGGACGGTTCGTCACGCGCCGGTCCGTTCGCCTGGATCGGCGATATCAGCA
>CAZHWA010000117.1:0-6415 GCA_964536175.1 uncultured Terricaulis sp.
GTTCGCGATGCTCCCCTTCTGCGGCTATCACATGGGCGATTACTTCGCGCACTGGTTACGGACGGGCGAACGCAAGGGCGCAAAACTGCCTGGCGTCTATTTCGTCAACTGGTTCCGCAAAGACCAAGCCGGCAAGTTCATCTGGCCGGGCTTTGGCGACAATGCGCGCGTGCTGAAGTGGATTTGCGAACGCTTGGATGGCAAAGCTGAGGCGCGCGAAACGCCGATCGGCCTGCTGCCGACCAAGGCCTCGCTCGACCTCTCCGGCGTGTCGCTGTCAGACCAAGCGCTGGACACGCTGCTCGGCGTCGACCTCGATGTATGGGACGAAGAGGCGGCGCTGGTTGTTCCGCACTACGAAAAATTCGACGCCAAGCTGCCGAAGGCGCTGTGGGACGAGCATAAAGCGCTGTTGCAGCGCCTGAAGGACGCACGCTCTGGCAAGCAGAAGCTGGCCGCCGCGCGCGGCCCGGCGGCGCCGAAGGTCACAGCAAAAGAGGGTCAGCCCGCCGCGGGCTGATGGCGGCGCTGCTGGCGCGCGGTTCAGCGCGCCTTGGCGCGCGCCACACGATGCGTGAGTTCGGCAACCAGGATTTCGGTGAGAACCGGTTTGGTCAAAATCGCCGAATCCCGAAACGCAGGGGGCGTTTGATCGGCAGCGTAGCCGGTGAGCGTGACGAACGGCACCCCGTCGCCCTTCAGCTTCGCGGCAAGCGGCTCTGAGGTTTCGCGGCCGAGGTTGACGTCGAGCACCGCGCCGTCGCAGCCCTGCTCGGCAACCAGCGCGAGCGCGTCCACATTCGACGCCGCCGGGCCCAGCACGTCGAAACCGGCCTGCGCGAGCGCTTCGGCGATCTCCATGCCCACGAGCGGTTCGTCCTCGACTACAAGTATGCGGCCCTGAGCGCTTGTCGTCGCGACCGGCTTCATCGGTGCGACTGCTTGGTCGCCCCTCCCCCCAATTGGGCCTCCCGCGGCCAGAATCCGGCTGGCCGTGCAGTCCAGGCGCCATGTCAGTCCTTCGCGATTGAAGGCGATGTCCACCTCTGCGCCCAAACCAGTCTTGACCATTGGGCCGACGACGCTGGAGCCGAAGCCTTTGCTGATCGGCTCCTCTACTGCCGGACCGCCGACTTCGCGCCAGACGATTGTCAAGCGCTCTTCAGAGTCCTGCGGCTTGCTCAATTCCCAGGTAATCCTGATGGCGCCGACATCGTTCGAGAGCGCTCCGTGTTTCGCGGCGTTTGTCGCCAATTCGTGGAAGGCCATGCCGAGCGCCTGCGATGCCGCAGGCGTCACTGCTACATCGGGGCCTTCGAGTATAATTCGCCTGCCTATCAGAGCGGCGAAGTGCTCCAGCTCCGAACGAATGAGGTCTTCCAGCCCCACACGTCGCCACTCGCCCTTGATCAGCAGATCCTGAGCCTTGGCCAGCGCCAGCAAGCGTTGCTCGAAGCTCGCCACGAAAGCTTTCGGGCTCTTGGCCGCCGTTTGCCGCGCTACGGCCTGTACGACGGCGAGCAGGTTTTTGGAGCGGTGATTCACCTCCGCCATCAGCTGGCGCACCTGCGCCTCTTTGCTCTCGCGGTCGGTGACATCCGCAACGGCGACGCAGACGCCGCCGTCCCAAGGAGAGAACGCGATTTCGACAATCCGGCCCGGCCGCAGCGCCGAGGGCAGAACCAGCGTTGCACGCGTCCCCTCTTTGGCCTTCAGACACATCTCCTCATAGGCGCCGCCGCGGCCTTGCGGGAAAACATCCCAGATGTTCCGCAGCAGCACGTCTTCGGCGGGAACGTGAAAATATCTCTCGGCGGCCGCGTTGTAGACGACGATGCGCCACTCCTGGTCCAAAGCATAAAAGACATCGGAAATGCTGTTGATGGCCGCCTCAAAACGCCGCTCCGTTTGCGCCAGCCTATCGGTGAGGTTGGCGCCGAAGGCTTTGGCGGGCGGGTTTTCATCGTTCATGCGATGGGCAATCTGCAACGCAACGCTTGGGCTGAACAAGCTGGAACGCGCACATGCGCACGGGTTCCAAAGCTAGACCTGCAGCCGATACCCGCCAGTCTCGGTGATCAGCAGTTTCGGGCTTTGCGCGTCCGGCTCTATCTTCTGGCGCAGCCGGTAGATATGCGTCTCAAGCGTATGCGTGGTCACATTCGCGTTGTAGCCCCATACCTCGCGCAGCAGCTCATCGCGTCCGACAGGCTTTTCGCCGGATCGATAGAGGTAGCGCAGAATCGACGTCTCCTTGTCGGTGAGCCGGATTTTCTTCTGCGCCGGATCGAGCAACAGGCGCATCGCCGGACGGAACTCGTACGGGCCGATCCGGTAGGTGGCGTCTTCGCTGGCCTCGTGACTGCGCAGGTGTGCGCGGATGCGGGCGAGCAGGACCGAAAACTTGAATGGCTTGAGCACGTAGTCGTTGGCGCCCGCATCGAGACCCTGCACCTGGTCCTGCTCTTCTCGGGACACGCCGGTCAGAAGGATGATCGGCGCCTTCACGCCCTGCTCGCGCAATTTCCGGCACGCTTCTATCCCGTCCATATCGGGGAGGCTGACATCGAGGACAATCGCCGACGGCTTGGCATCCTCGGCCGCCACGAAGCCTTCGGCGGCAGTGGGCGCGCCGACGGCGGCAAAGCCCGGCTCAAGATCGAACTGCTCGACCAGCGCCTGACGCAGATCGGCGTCGTCATCGATAATCAGGATCGTGACTTCGCGCATCCGCTCACCCGGGCCCTCGCCAGAAGAAGGTAATCACCACGTCCGCGCTCTCTAATGCAACCCGCTGATTAGTCGGGCAGCTCGTAGTTCCCTAGACGCGGGCGCCGAACAAGGCGGAGCCGATGCGCACCTGCGTCGCCCCCAGCCTTATAGCCGTTTCGAAGTCCTCGCTCATGCCCATGCTCAATTCCTCAAGCCCATTGCGGGCCGCGAGCTTGGCCAGCAGCGCGAAATGCATCGCCGGCTCCTCGTCGATCGGCGGAATGCACATGAGGCCCGTCACAGGCAGCGCGTAGGTCGAGCGGACCGCCTCGATAAATGCGTCCGCGTCAGCCGGTGCAACGCCTGCCTTCTGCGGCTCCTCACCCGTGTTGACCTGGATCAGCAGATCGGGGCAGCGGCCCGCCTTCTGAGCGGCGTTCGCGAGAGCGCGCGCCAGCCGTTCACGATCCAGCACATCGATGGCGTCGAACAGCGCGACCGCCTCATCGACCTTGTTTGTTTGCAGTGGGCCGATCAGATGCAGGCGCAAGTCCTCGTAACGCTGCCGCCGGTCGCGCCAGCGCATCCGCGCCTCCTGCACGCGGTTCTCACCGAAGACCCGCTGACCCGCGCTCAGCGCGGCCTCGATGCGCTCATCTGGCTGTGTCTTGGAGACAGCAACCAGCGTAACGTCCGCCGGCGCGCGGCCGGCCGCCTTGGCGGCTGCATCGATGCGCGCCAGGATCGCAGCGCGTTGCGCCGCCACGTTGGAGGTGGATTGCACCATGGGCTCGCCCCACTTGCTAGCCAGCTTGGCGCGCCGCCTCAATCGAGAGGCGGGCGTCGCGGCGCCGCCAAGTCTGTTCTTCCTCACCGACCCTGAGCGCACGCCCGACCCAGTAGCGGTGGCGCATCGCCTGCCAGCCGGCGCCGCCGTCGTTTATCGCCACTTTGGCGCAGCCAACCGCGCACGTATGGCGCGACGTTTGGCCGAAGCCTGTCGCGCCCGGCGTCTCGTGTTGCTGATTGCGGCCGATCCATCGCTTGCCGGACGCGTCGGCGCTGCTGGCGTCCACTGGCCAGAGCAGCGCCTGCCGGCCCGCCGCGACGCGAGCCAGGGACTCGCGACCGTGGCGGCGCACTCGCGCGCGGGCCTGGCGCGCGCCGTTGCGTTCGGCGCCGACGCCTGCATCCTTGCCCCGGTCTTTCCCACCCGCAGCAGCTCCGGGCGGCGCCCGATAGGGCTGTTTCGCGCAAGCCAAATGGCCCGCGAGACCACGATCCCCGTAATCGCTCTGGGAGGCGTCAATGCGCATACTGCGCGCCGCTTGGCCGGCCGGGGATTTGCTGGCTTTGCTGCAGTGGAGGCGCTGATCCGCGACTAGAACCGGAATGCCGATTCGATGCGCACGCCGGCCCGGGGTTCGTCGTCACCGCTCCGCGGCACAGGCGTGAGGGGCGTTTGCTCTTCGACGCTCAACTGGCCGCCCACCCGCAAGCGCGGCGTGAACTGATAATAAGCGCCAACCGAAGCCTGGTCGCCGTGGCCGCCTTCGGGCGACCGTTCGATACGCTGGGCCTCGCGGATGTCCAACGTCACCCCCCAGCGCTGGTTCAGCGTCCAAGCCGGGGCCGGCGCGCGGTCGTTCTCACTCTCGCCGGTGATGGTTTCAGTGACGCCGCTCGATGTCGTAAAGCGTTGGTACCATGGCACCGCCGCGTTCGAGGCGGAGGCCCCCGGAGCCGGCGCGACGGGCCGCTCCTGCGCATGCGCAACGCCGGCGCTCGCCAAAACGGCGGCCCCCGCGATCACCCATGTGGATGGCTTGAACACCTGACTCGACCCCTCAGCATAGGCCCTGACTGATCACTATAGCGCAGTTCAGCCTGCTTCGCAGTGAACTTTAGGACACAGCTCCCACTATAATTTCAGCTCGTACTGCCTAATTTGGGGCGAAACGGCGGCAGCCGGGACCGGGTTCCGGCACGATCGGCGCAGCGCCACAACATCGCCAGCTTCGCAGTGAACCCCTGGCTCCGTCTGTACCCCGTGTTATATGGGCGGCGCGCCCGGGGGCGATGCAAGAAAATTTACAGGCGGAGGTACTTCCATGAGGCAGGCTGGGCGCACGGTGCTGAGGGCCGCGCTATTCACGATCGCGGCCTTCGCGCTAGCGGCGTGCTCCCTGTTTGGCGGGGATGATTCGCGGGCGGCGGAGGCCGACCGGGGAGGCCTCTTTGGAGGCGGCGACAATAGCGCCGAGGCCGGTATCGGGGTGAATTCCTACCTGTGGCGCGCCTCGCTCGACACGCTCAATTTCATGCCTCTTGCCTCCGCCGATCCGTTCGGCGGCGTCATCATCACCGACTGGTATTCCGACCCGACGACTCCGAACGAACGATTCAAGGCGACCGTCTACATCCTGGATACGCGGCTGCGCGCCGACGCTCTTAACGTGTCGATCTTTCGTCAGACCCAGGAGAACGGGCAATGGCAGGACGCGGCGGTCAATCCCGAGACGGAAATCCAGATTGAAAACGCAATCCTGACTCGGGCGCGCCAGCTTCGCCTCAGCACGGTCCGCAACTAGACAGGCGGGGCGTTTGCCGCCACCAAACGCCCCAAAGGGGCGTGAGTAATGTCGTCCAGATATAATCACCGCGAAGTCGAGCCAAAGTGGCGCGCCCGCTGGGCGGACGCCGGCATCGACCGCGCCCTGCAGCCGGACCAGGCCAAGGACAAGGCGAAGGCCTACATCCTCGAAATGTTCCCCTACCCTTCGGGGCGCATCCATGTCGGGCACTCGCGCAACTACACGATGGGAGACGTGATCGCACGCTTTCGCCGCGCGAACGGTTACAACGTGTTGCACCCGATGGGCTGGGACGCTTTCGGGCTGCCGGCGGAGAACGCCGCCATCGAAAAGCGCGTGCACCCGAAGACGTGGACCTACGACAATATCGCCGCGATGCGCGAGCAGCTGAAGCTGCTGGGGCTCGCCATTGACTGGTCGCGCGAGATCGCAACTTGCGATCCCGACTACTACAGGCATCAACAGGCCATCTTCCTCGCATTCTGGAAGCAGGGCCTCGTCTATCGCAAAAAGCTGAAGGTGAACTGGGACCCGGTTGACCAAACCGTGCTCGCTAACGAGCAGGTGGTGGATGGCAAAGGCTGGCGCTCCGGGGCGCCGGTGGAAACGCGCGAACTCGAGCAATGGATGTTCCGCGTAACCGCATACGCGGACGATCTGCTGGACGCGATCTCCAAGCTCGACAAGTGGCCCGACAAAGTCCGCCTGATGCAGGCCAACTGGATCGGCAAAAGCCAGGGTGCGCGTTTCCGTTTCGATGTCGTCGGGGACGACAGGAAGATCGAGGTCTTCACGACGCGGCCCGACACGCTCTTCGGCGCCAGTTTCGTGGCGCTGGCGCCGGATCATCCGCTGACCAAGGAGATCGCGCGGCATAAGCCGGACGTGGCAAAGTTTGCTGAGGAATGCGCGCGCCTGGGCACCAGCGAAGCCGATATTGAGCAGGCGGAGAAAGTCGGCGTCAACCTCGGCATCCGCGTGAAACACCCGTTCGATCCGAACTGGGAATTACCGGTCTGGGCCGCAAATTTTGTCCTCTCGTCGTACGGTACAGGCGCCATTTTTGGCTCGCCGGCCGGCGACCAAAGGGATCTGGACTTCGCCAACAA
>CAZHWA010000118.1:0-6398 GCA_964536175.1 uncultured Terricaulis sp.
GCATCGGCTTGGGCTCCCAGAGTTCGATCTTGCGGCCTTCGGGGTCGAGGATGTGGGCGAATTTGCCCATGCCTTCGTCGGGGAAGAGCTTGATCGGCTCGACGCCGTGCGCCTTGGCGCGCGCCAGCACGCCGTCGAGATCGTCGACCACCAGATTGAACATGAAGCGCTCGCCCGAGGGCGCGATGTAGTCGCTCGTTTCGGACATGATGTTGAAGACGGTTGCGGCGCCGGGCTGGTCGGCCATCGGCTGCGGCAGGAAGACCGTGCCGCCCCATTCAGTCTTCTCGATGCCGAGCACGCGGCCGTACCATTCGCGCGTGGCTTCGGCGTTGGCCGATTTGAAGAAGAGGCCGCCGAGGCCCAGAACTTTCGCCATGCGAATCTCCCTTGGGTTCGCGTTGCTGGCGCGAGCCTCGCGCCCGCACCCGCCCGAAGCAATCGCCCGAAAGGGTGATTGGGGTGGTTTCACCCGCTTTCCTTGCAGACCTAGCGCCTCCCCGCCCCGCAAGGGGGCGGGGAGTCGGTTGTTCTGCTCTTACGGAATAAGCCTCAGCTCGCGCGCTTTGGCGATGGCTTCGGTGCGGCGGGCGGCGCTGAGTTTTGCGTAGAGGCGGGCGACATGCGTCTTCACGGTATTGGGCGACACGTCGAGCTGGTGCGCGATCTCCTTGTTGGAGCGCCCGGCCGCGAGCTGCTCGAGCACTTCGAGCTCGCGCTCGCTGATCCCCAGGGACTCGCGCGCAGCCGTGTTGGGGGTGAAGTCAGCGCTCGCCGGCGGGCGGCGGAACAGCTTGGCGCCCACCCACACGCCGAGCGCCAGGAACGCGGTCGCGAACAACGCCAGATAAATCTCGCCGGGATGCTCACGCACGAGCATGCGGTACTGCAGCCATTGCAGCACAACCGCGCCAAGAGCGAGCGCGAGGCCGTAGAGGACGATGGTGCGGAGCATGGGGGTGCTACTCTGGGGTCTCGCGCACAGAGGTCACTTCGATCTTGCCGAACTTCCGGTAGATCGCGAGTCCAAGCATGATCAGCCCGCCGAACATCACGCTCTGCATCAGAAGCATGAAGGGGACCATGATGATCATCGGCAGGAAGATGGCAGCGCCGCTTACGGACTGTCCGCTTTGATCAATGGCCGGCATGAATGAGCCGACGATGCCGAACAACAAGAACACTGGCAGAAAGATAACGCCCGCTCCGACAGCGTATCCAACGGCCACTGGCGCGAAGAGAGAAGTGATCGATAGCTTCCCGTCGACGACTTTGATTTCCATCGGCGTTCCCTCGTCAAGCACGCAACCTCACGCGATTGGTCTTTCGATGCAATCGACACAAGGCGAGCCCTCTCCTCGTCATTCCGGGGCTCGGCGAAGCCGAGAACCCGGAACCCAGGGGCAAACGCACAGCGCTGTCACTCCTGGGTTCCGGGTTCAATGCCTCGCATTGCCCCGGAATGACGAGGAGAGGTGCAGTGTCCCTCCCTAACCCCCCGCCTTCACGAAATCGCGGATGGCGTTGGTGATTTTGGTTTGGGTTTGGCTGTCCAGGTAGGGGTGCATGGGGAGGGCTAGCACGCGGTGAGCGATGCGTTCGCTGACGGCCATGCCGCCCGCGCCGACGGGGAAGTTTTCGTACGCGGTCTGTTTGTGCAGGGGCTTGGGATAGTATTGCGCGGTTGGAATGCCGGCTTCGCGCAGGTGCGCGGCCAGCCGATCGCGCTCGTCCGCTTCGATCACATATTGCGCCCAGGTCGACACGCCGCCTTCGATCACCTTGGGCGTTTGCACCAAGCCCTCGAGCAGCTGCGCATAGCGATCCGCGATCTCGTTCCGCGCGACGATTTCCTCGGCGAAGATGGCGAGCTTTTCGATGAGAATCGCGGCCTGGATAGTGTCGAGGCGCGAGTTCATGCCGATGCGGGCGCAATTGTACTTGTCGTCGCCGCTGGCGCCGTGGAAGGCGAGCGAGCGCATCATGACGTTGTCTTCGTCGCTATTGGTCAGAGTGGCGCCGCCGTCGCCGTAGCAGCCGAGCGGCTTGGCCGGGAAGAACGACGTCGTCTGCGCGTCGGCCCAGGCCATCGGGTGCTTGCCATTCAACGTGCAGCCGTAGCTTTGCGCGCTATCGGCGATGAGCTTGAGGCCCTCGCGCTTGCAGATGGCGGCGATGGCCGGGTAGTCCGCCGGCTGGCCGAACAGATCGACGGCGATGACGGCTTTTGGTTTGAGCTTGCCGTTCGTCTTCACGCCGGCGATCGCCGCTTCGAGCGATTTGGGATCCATGCAATAGGTGTCGGGCAGGACGTCGACGAAAACGGGTGTCGCGTTGGTCCACGGCACGATCTCGGCGGTCGCGGCGAAGGTGAAGGAGGGGACGAACACCGCATCGCTTTCGCCGACATCCCAGGCCCAAAGCGGCAGGGTAAGCGCATCGGTGCCGTTGGCGTTGGCGACGCAATGCTTGGCCTGCGCGAATTCGGCGAGCTGCGCTTCCAGCTGCTTCACTTCAGGGCCGAAGATGAACTGACCGTGCGCCAGCACGCGCGCGATGGCGGCGTCGATCTTGTCGGCGATGCGCGCGCGCTGGGCTTGGAGGTCGATGAAGGGGATCATGAATGTGCTTCCGTGCGTGCGAGGTGAAACTTAGCTCGTCATTCCGGACGCGCGCAGCGCGATCCGGAATCCAGGGGTGACGAGGCTCGGTGCGTTTGCCCCTGGATTCCGGGTTCATCGCTGCGCGATGCCCCGGAATGACGAGAGAGAGCTGCCTTTGTCATGAGAGCGACGGGAGTCCGCTGGCTTTGTCGACATCGAGCGCCAGCTCGAGCACGGCCAGCGCTTCTTCGCCATTGACGACGGGGCGCGGCGCAACGCCGAGCACGGCGTCGATGAATGCCGCAACATTGGCGCCCAGCGGATCGCTGCCGATGCGGGTTTCGGCGAAATTGGCGTTGAGCGGGAAGCCCGTGCTGTTTTCAAAAGAGCGTGTGATGAAGTCGATGTTGACTTCGCCGCTGGGATAGACGGCGCGCATGAAGCGGCGGCGTTCGCCGGCGATGCGGCTGGAGATGAAGACGGCGTCGGCATGGCCAGCGAAGGCGAGCCGCGCTTCGACGCAATCGCCGGTGCGCCCGTGCTCGCTGCGCGCGGTGGCGAGGATGCTGTTCGGCTTGGCCTTCATCAACTGCAACGCCAAATCCAGATCGTGCACCATGAGGTCGAGCGTGACCGAGACATCGGCGCTGCGTCCCGTCCAGGGCCCTTCGCGCACGCTTTCGATGCGAGTGGGTTGCTCCGGCGCGGAGAGGAGGCCCATGGCGTCAAACACGAGCCGCTCCTGGTGGCCGCAGGCAAGCTGCAGCTTGTTGGCGGCGGCGAGGCGCACGAGCTCGGCGCCTTCGCGCGCATCGGTGGCGAGCGGCTTCTCGACGAGCAAATGCTTGCCCGCGCCGAGTGCAGCACGCGCCGCCTCAGCGTGACGCGAGGGCGGCGAGGCGATGGTGAGCACGTCGACCGCGGCGATGAGATCGCCGAGAGTGTCGAAGGCGGCGGCTTTGTGCGTGTCGGCGAGCAGCTGGGCGCGCTCGTCGTCGGGATCGTAAACGCCGACGAAACTGACGCGCGCGTCTTCGGCGTACTTGCGCGCATGGATGCGTCCGAACGCGCCCGCGCCGATGACACCAGCCCGCAGCTTCTTCATGTGGAGCACCGGGGTGCTTGGTGTTCTTTGTGATTCCTTTGTGCCTTCGTGGTGAACAGAAAACCACAAAGACACGAAGAAGACACGAAGCTCACGAAGGCGATCATTCCACCGTCACCGATTTCGCCAGATTGCGCGGCTGGTCGACGTCGGTGCCTTTGTGCACGGCGGTGAGATAGGCGAGCAGCTGGATCGGCACGGAATAGACCAGCGGCGCCACGAACGGATCGCAGGCCGGCGCCAGAATGACGTGTTCTGCGATGTGCTTCACCGCCGCGGCGCCGGCGGCGTCGGTGATGACGATGAGATTGCCGCCGCGCGCATGCACTTCCTGCATGTTGGAGAGGGTTTTCTCGAACAGCGCATCGTGCGGGGCGACCACGACGACCGGAGTATCCTCATCGATCAGCGCGATCGGGCCGTGCTTCAGTTCGCCCGCAGCGTAGCCTTCGGCGTGGATGTAGGAGATTTCCTTGAGCTTCAGCGCGCCTTCGAGCGCGATCGGATAATGCACGCCGCGGCCGAGATAAAGCACGTCGCGGGCTTGTGCGAGTTCTTGCGCGATCTTCTCGATCGCGGCTTCCGCGCCAAGCGCATCGGCAATGAGGCGCGGGCATTCCATCAGCGCGCGCACCAGAGCCCCTTCCTCTTGCGAGGACAGCGACTTGCGCGCGCGGCCGACAGCAATGGCCAACGCGGCCAGCGCCGAAAGCTGGGCGGTAAAGGCCTTGGTGGAGGCGACGCCGATCTCGGGCCCGGCGAGCGTGGGCAGGCGCGCGTCGGCCTCCCGCCAGATGGTGGATTCCGGCACGTTGACGACGGCGAGCGTCTTCATGCCGTGCTCTTTGCAATAGCGCAGCGCGGCGAGCGTGTCGGCGGTTTCGCCCGACTGGCTGACGAAGACCGAAAATGCACTGTTTCCGAACGCCGGCTTGCGATAGCGGAATTCGCTGGCGATGTCGGTCTCGACGCTCAGCCCGGCCACCTGCTCCAGCCAATATTCGGCGACACGTCCGGCATAATGCGCGGTGCCGCAGCCGATGACGATGGCGCTGTCGGCGGCAAGATCGACCCCGTCGAGTTCCGGCATCTCGACGCGTTCGTCATTGGCGTTGACATAGCGGGTGATGGTGCGCGCGGTGGTTTCGGGCTGTTCGTAGATTTCCTTCTGCATGAAGTGGCGATAATTGCCCTTCTCCACAGCGGCCGCGCCGCCGGCGAACGTATGCGCCGTGCGCTGGGCGATCTGGCCGCCCGCGTCGAGCACCTTCACTTTCGCGCGCGAGAGCACCGCGACATCGCCTTCCTCGAGGAACATCACACGCGTGGTGAACGGCGAGACGGCGATGGCGTCGGACCCAAGGAACATCTCGCCATCGCCGATCCCGACCGCCAAGGGCGAGCCTTTGCGCGCGCCGATCAGCACGTCGTCGTGGCCGGCGAACAGGATGGCGATGCCGAATGCGCCCTCGAGCCGGCGCACGGCCGCGATCGCGGCCTGTTCAGGCGATTGGCCCCTGTCGAGATAATCCGAGATCAGGTGGGCGATCACTTCGCTGTCGGTTTCCGAGGCGAACGCATGGCCGCCCTTGATCAGCTCTTCGCGCAAGGCGCGGAAGTTCTCGATGATGCCGTTGTGGACGATGGCGACTTTGTCCGTGGCGTGCGGGTGGGCGTTGCCGGTGGTGGGCGCGCCGTGCGTGGCCCAACGCGTGTGGCCGATGCCGGAAACGCCGGCCAGCGGCTGCTCTGCGAGTTCGCGCTCCAGGTTTGCGAGTTTGCCGGCCGCGCGGCGGCGCTTGATCGAGCCGTTCTCCAGCGTGGCGACGCCGGCGCTGTCATAGCCGCGATATTCGAGGCGCTTCAGGGCCTCCACCAGCCGGGGCGCGGCGGGGGAATTGCCGAGGATGCCAATGATGCCGCACATGCTTTTGCGCTTTCAAGCTGTGGTCATCCCGGGGCTCGCGGATCGAGAACCCGGGACCCAGGGGCTAACACACAGCCTCACGATCCCCTGGGTCCCGGATCGCGCGGTGCGCGTTCGGGATGACGGAGAGGAGGTTGCGTGCGTGTTCTTGAATGTCCCGGCGCCCTCATGCGGTAACGGCCATTGATTTGCACCTCAATTAGTCTTTCAACATGCGACGAATTTCAGGACGATGCACGCATGACGAGAGCTTATTTCGGAACTGACGGCATTCGGGGCACGGCCAACCGCTACCCGATGACGCCGGAGGTGGCGCTGCGCGTCGGGCTGGCGGCCGGCAAGCGCTTCATGAGCGCCCATGACCGGCGCCACCTCGTCGTCATAGGCAAGGACACGCGCCTGTCGGGCTACATGCTGGAGCCGGCGCTGACAGCGGGCTTCACCGCAGCGGGGATGGACGTGGTGCTGTTCGGCCCCTTGCCGACGCCGGCGGTGGCGATGCTGACGCGCTCGCTGCGCGCGGACCTCGGGGTCATGCTCTCGGCCAGCCACAACAAATACGCCGACAACGGCATCAAGCTGTTCGGGCCGGACGGCTACAAACTCTCCGACGAGGCGGAGCTGGAGATCGAGCAGCTGATGGACAGCCCGCTCGACCAGCACTTGGCCGATCCCGCCAAGCTCGGCCGCGCCAAGCGCATCGACGACGCCCAGGCGCGCTATGTCGAGATCGTCAAGGCGACCTTCCCCAAGCGGCTTTCGC
>CAZHWA010000119.1:0-5355 GCA_964536175.1 uncultured Terricaulis sp.
ACGCCGGCTTGAAGCGCGCGCGGCCGATCATCATGACGACGTTCGCGATGTCCGGCGGCATGTTGCCGGCCGCGCTCGGCTGGAGCATCGACGGCACGCTCCGGCAAGGCATGGGCGCGGCTGTGATCGGCGGGCTGATGCTGTCGACGCTGCTCAGCCTGGTGTTCGTGCCGGCGATGTTCGTGCTGATCGACAAGCTGGAAAACTGGGTGTTCGGCCTGTTCCGCCGTTGGCGGCCGAGCAGCGAAGCGACGCCGGCAGAGTGAGAGCGGGAGCGGCGGGCCCAGCTCTATCCATCAACCCTGCCGCCCCCGCACCCACACGCCGTGCGTACGGGCTACCGCTAATCAGCCCTAACTTCGCACAAGCTGCAATTATCCATTTCGGCCTATGTTGCGCTTATCCACGGCAGCCGCGGAAATGGCCTGGACAGCGCCGCAGACAATGGGCGCTAACGTACGCACGGATGGGTCAGGCGGGCTCGGCGGCGATCAGAACGAGCGTCACATTATCGGGTGCGCCGCGGGCGAGCGCGCGATCGAGAAGCCGCTCGGCGGCCGCCTCGAGCGGCGCGCGGATCATAGCCGATGCGAGCTCACGATCGGAGACGACGCCGGTCAGGCCATCGGAGCACAACAGGAAGCGGTCGCCAGCTTGGACGGCGCCGAACACTGCATCCAGGTCCAGCTCAGCATGGGCGCCAACGGCGCGAGTGATGACGTTGGCCTGCGGGTGAAGCCGGGCGCGCTCTTCGCTGAGGGCGCCGGTGTCGACCATCTCCTGCACCAGGCTGTGGTCGCGCGTCAGCCGTTTTAGCGTGCCGGCTCGGTAGAGATAGGCCCGGCTGTCCCCCGCCCACAGGCAGGCATAATGGCCTTCGTGCGCAAGCAATGAAACCACGGTGGAGCCCATTGTGCCGTGCCCGAGAGAGAGGCGCCCGAGTTCAGCATTCGCCTGCTCGATCGCCTGCGCGACGGCGTCGCGGAACGCATAGGCGGTTGAGAAGTTCAAGACGCCGCTGAGCGCCGCGATCACCGCCGCACTGGCGACCTCTCCGCTTTCGTGACCGCCCATGCCGTCGGCGACAGCCCAAAGACCGATGTCGGGCCGGTTGAGAAACGCGTCTTCGTTGTGGTCTCGCACGCACCCGGCGTGGGTGCGGCCAACCGACAAGAACTTGAATGCGCCGAGATGGCTCGGCCGGGGCGCACGTGCTGGAGACATTGGCTTCGATTGCAGCATCACGACAGGGTTCCGAGTTCGTCGACTTTGCGAACGTGGCGTTCATAGCCGGCCTTGAAGGCGCGGTTGATCGCGCTCTCGGCGTTCTCGCGGACGTCTGCGGCGAGTTGCGCATGACGCTTCAGGAACGCGCGCCAGCACACCTCGACCTTTGTCTGAAACAACAACGACTGGCCTTTGGCGTCATCTTCCATGCGCGCTGGACCTAGCTCCTCCAGAGTCGCAGCAACAGCTGCGCGAGAGCCGGCCATCAGGCAGAGCAGATGCTTTTTCAAGTCTTCGAACGAGTTCCGGATGGCCTCGGCGCCGGTGAGAAAAACACCATTGCCGGTGCGCAATAGGTCGATGGCGACGCGATGAGCGTCAGCCCACTTGAATGGATTATTGCCGGCGGCGCCAACCGTGGTGCGTTCAATACGATAGGCGGACTTCACCGAGGTTCGCTCGCTCATGAGATCGCAGAGCCCGATCACCGCCTGGCGATACGCCTCTCCCGCCCGTCGCATTACGTCTGCGGGAAGCTCGCCGGCAAACCGCGAGGGATCGATGCCGGCGCCTTCGCAAAACGCTTCGAGCAGCGCCGCGTCGGGGATGCGCGGCCACTCGGCCGCGACTGCGGGCGGGGTCGTTTTGTCCCAGGTCGCGCGCACGCGGAACGCCGAGGCGGACAGCGCCGGTTCTTGCAGAATGGGCGAATGGAATGGCGCGTCCAAGGACGTGTCCTGCGCGACGGCGTCGTTGGCCGGGGCTGCCGCGGCGGCCTCGGCAACGATCATGAACTGGCCGAGGTGTATGGGCTCGTTCGGACTCACGGCGACCTCGACGTCGCGGCCAATGCGCTGTCGCGCTGCGCCGACAAAAACGCCGTTTACGCTCGTGTCGCGCACGCGCACGGCCCCGTCGTCCACGACGATAGCGCAGTGGCGCCGGGATATTTCGCAGCCAGCGTCTTCGATGTGCCAGTCTGCGGCCGGATCGCGGCCCACCGCGATCTCGCCGTTCGCTACGACGCGGCTGTCGATGGAACGAAAGGGATCGGCGGCGTGAAACAATCTCAACGTGACCATTGCGGTTCCTGTCCCTGCACTGGAGAGGGCGCGGCATCGTTTGCCGGCGCGCCGATCGTAGTGGCTTCCAACGGCGCAATCTGTGGAGCAGCGGCGCCATCGAGTCGTTTTTGCACGGATGCGACAAACGCGTTGAAGGCGTCGAACACGTCGCCAAACTCATCGCGCTGGCGGTGCGATATGCGGAAGTCGAGATTCCCCGAGGCGGCGTCCTGAAATGCCGATTTGAGCCGGACCAGCGGACGCAGCACGAGCTGCGCCGCACCGATCGTAAGCGCCGCCACGACGGCTAGCACGGCGCCGACCAGGCCGAACAATAGCCCAAGCGTCAGCGACGCCGCCGACTGAAGTTCAGTGCGGCGCAAGCTGACATCGACCAGACCGACGCGATGACCCGCGTATTCAATTGCGCGAGCGAAGCGGAAGCTGCGCTCGCCATCCGACGCGCGCACCGTCGTGACCGATATGTTCGGCCGGTCGCGCACTACCCGCTGGCCGGTTGGCGGAATGTAGCGGGCGCCGATCAAGTCCGGCGAACTCGCGGCGCGGATCACGCCCTCATGATCCACCACCAGCATCTGCGACACATTCGGGTCACGCGATGCCGTGGTGACGAACGCCTGTGTCGGCAGCCAGTCGCGCTGCTCCGGCGCCAGTGCAACATTCTCAGCGGCATGCAAGGCCGCGTTGGCCGCTACGAAGGACACAATCGAGGACCCGGACGCCAGCGCGACACGCTCCATCGCCGCGTATTGCTTGTCGATCACCAGGCTAACGGCGCCCGCGAGCACGAGTGCGGTGATGGCCGTTGTGGCCAGCGCCAGCTTTGCAGGCAGCGGCAGACGCCGGCGCGCCCCTTCTGCAAGCATGGCCGCGTAAGCCTGCTTTTCCCGCTGGATCGCGTCCAAGAGATGCCCGCCATCGGCGAAGCGCTTTTCTGGGCGCTTGGCCAGAAGCTTCTCGACCAGGAATTGGAGGCCGCGCGGACAGTCGGGCGTATCGATCGGCGCCGGGTCCTTTTGGGTGATCTGCAGCGCCAGCGTGGCTGCACTCGATCCGTCGAATGCGGGGCGGCCGGTGATCAGCTCATAAAGCACGACCCCGACGGAGAAGAGATCGGATCGCCCGTCGAGCTCGCGGCCGAGCGCCTGCTCCGGGCTCATGTAGCGTGGCGTGCCGACGACCTGGCCGATCTGGGTCTTGAGCGCCTCGGCTTGTTCTTCGACCGCGTTCTGCTCCAGACGGGCGATGCCGAAGTCGAGAATCTTGACCGAGCGGCCATCTTTGCCGAGCACGACATTGGCAGGCTTGATGTCGCGGTGAATGACGCCCTGCTCGTGCGCATAGCGTAAGGCATCGGCAAGCTGACGACCGATCTCTATCACGTCGGCGATCGGAAACCGCCCCACGTGACGCAAGGCTGCGTCGAGCGGCTGACCGTCCAGCAGCTCCATAGCGATGTAGGGGAAGCCTTCGATTTCACCTACATCGTAGATGGTCACTATGTTGGGGTGCGAGAGCGCGCCGGCCGCGCGAGCTTCACGCAGGAAACGCGATGCAAACTGAGGATTTCGACAATATTCGCGCTTCAGCACCTTGATGGCGAGTACGCGGCCGATGTCGGGGTCGAATGCGCGATAGACGTTGGCCATCGCGCCTTGTCCGATGCGCGCCTGGATCTGGTAGCGTCCCACGATCTTCACCGTTGCCGTCTCCTTGCGCGCCTGTCGACGTGGCTCCGCACATCAGCCTAGCGCATGTGCGTTAAGTCGCGGTTTGACCTAGCCCGGCCCGACCCCGAGGGCGGTCTGCAACCGAAGCGCCCGCTCCAGATTGGATTGAATGGCCCGATTGCCTTCATCGAGCGCGTGCGCTTGGCGCAACAAGGCGATCGCCGTCTCGACATTGCCGGTGTTTAGTTGTTGCAGCCCTTGCAAGCGCAGTTGGCTCGCCCGCGTTGGATCGACGCCGCGTGGGCGCACTGCGGCCTCTGCCGGCGCCGCTGCGCCACTGCTCGGCTGGCTGGCGATTTCAACGCCTGCGCGTCGCGGAATCATGAGCCGTTGACCGGCTGACAGCCGGTTCGGCGCCTGGAGATCATTGTAGCGCGCCAGGGCGTAGAACAGCAGCGGGTCGCCCAGATAGCGCTCGGCCAGGGCCGACATGGTTTCCCCAGGCTGAACCGTATAGGGGCGCGCAGTGTCGCCCAGCAGCTCCCGCGGGTTTGCAGCGATCTGTTCGAGCAAGCGCTGCGCTGCGCCATAGTCGGGTCGATCCTGCAGCGCTGCGCGCAGTTCAACTTCGGCCCGCGCCGCGTCGCCTTCTCCGAGCAGTTCGACGGCCAGGCGCACCCGCTCGCGCGGGCTCAGGCCGAGGCTGGCTTCCGGACCGGTGAGCACCGGCGCTTGCGGCAGTTCCGGCAAATGCGAACAGGCGGCTGCAAGCCCCACGCCGAGCGCCGCGAGCAACACGCGAATTGCGCCGTTCATAGCAAGCGTCTCCTGAGTTCGTCGCGTTCACGGTGCACGCGCGAGCTGGTGCGCGTCAGCCAGTCTTTGTCGGTGACGGTGGCGAGGAAGTCCTCGGGCGCAAGCGGCTTGGAAAAGTAGTAGCCCTGGAACGTCGAGCAGCCCATTGCGCGCAGCGTTTCCACTTCCTCGAACCGCTCCACCCCTTCTGCGAGCACTGACAGTTCAAGACCTGCAGTCAGGTCGATCAGCGCTTTACAGATGGTGCGGCTGTCGGCGCGCCGGTCAACTTGGGCCACGAATTCCCGATCGATCTTCAACTTTTGAAATGGCAGGCGCCGAAGGTACGCCAAACTCGAATACCCGCTGCCAAAGTCGTCGATGGCAAGAGAGAAACCAGTCTCGCGCAACTCCTTCAAGATATCGCGGGTGCGTTCGGCGTCTTCCATCGCGGCCGTTTCGGTGAGCTCAAGCTCGATCTGAGACGGCGCAAGGCCGTGCGCCGCCAATACGCGCTCCAAAGCGATCGGCAGTGCGCGATCGCGCAACTGATGTGCGGAGAGATTGACCGCGATCTT
>CAZHWA010000119.1:5365-6333 GCA_964536175.1 uncultured Terricaulis sp.
TCAGCTGCCGACACGCAGTATTCAAGGTCCAAAGCCCGATCTCGTGGACGAGACCTGTTTCTTCCATGATACGGATGATTTCATCCGGCGCGCTCTGATGCTGCCGATCCGAACGCCAGCGCAGCAGGGCCTCGGCGCCTACCACACGCCCCATCGCCAGATCGACGACAGGTTGATAGTGGAGCGTAAGCTCGCCTCGGCGCATCGCTTGCCGCAGGTCCTGCTCCAGTTGGAAGCGCCGGCGCGCTTCCTGCGGCGAAGGACGGGCGAAGAAGGCAATGGCGCCGTCGGTGGTGCGTTGGGGACGCGCCAGCGACACGAATGCGCGGTTGAGCAGGTTGCCTGGCTCTTCTGCGTCAATCGGATACCGCGCCGAGCCCAACTGTACATCGGGCGTCAGGGAGAGATCGCCGACACACAATTCCTGCATCAGCACGTAGCCGAGCGCTTCCAGCTCGGCTGACGCATCGGCATCGTTATCGCCAGTGAACCAGATGGCGAAGCAATCGCGGTCGATGTGCGCGAGCGGACGGTTAGCCTTGGTGGACGCGCGCAAACGTGAGCCGATCGCAGCCAACAAGCGCTCCGCCGTGTGTTGGTTGAAGCAGCGGACTTGATCGTAGTTTGCGACGCGCACCAGCCCGAGCATCGCTGGTCCCTGGGGCCGAGCTTTCAAATCTTCGGCGATGCGCGTCAGCAGCCGCTCGCGGCGCATCAAGCCCGTAACGTCGTGTACACGCGCCCGTCGCTCCTCGGCGGCGAGGCGGGTTGCGATAGCGTGCACGTTGGCGAGCAGGCGCTTGTGGTGATCTCGCCCTCTCCCGTCCCGCTCGTCGGCGCCGGCGTAATGATCCAAGAGAGTGGCCAAGTCGGAAACCGGCCTCAAGCTGAAGATAAGTGCGATGAGCCCGCCGGTCGCGGCCAACACGGCCGGCAGAGTCAACCCGGGCGCGCCTCCGTCAGACTGG
>CAZHWA010000120.1:0-6325 GCA_964536175.1 uncultured Terricaulis sp.
TGATCGCGCCTGGCGCGGACAGAATCTGCCCGCGCTCGACATCGTCACGCTTGAGGCCACGCAGAAGCAGCCCGACGTTCATGCCCGCGCGCGCTTCCGGAATATCCTTCCGGAACGCTTGCGTGCCGGTGACGACGACTTCAGCGCCTTCGTTGTCGAGGCCGACGATCTCGACCTTGTCGCCCACCTTCAGCACGCCGCGCTCGACGCGGCCGGACACGACGGTGCCGCGCCCTTCGATCGTGTGCACGCCTTCGATCGGCATCAGGAACGGGGCGTCAAAGTTCCGCACCGGATCGGGGATCGAGCGGTCGAGCGCTTCGACGAGTTCGACGATGCCGGCGACGGCGGGATCGGCGAGGTCGCCGCGCGCAACGGCTTCCAGCGCCTTCAGAGCGCTGCCGAACACGAAGGGCGTAGCCTCGTAGCCTTGCGCCTCGAGCAGCGCCTTGGTCTCGAGCTCGATCAAAGCTTTCATGTCCTCGCGCTCATCCTCGGCCAGCGCGTCCATCTTGTTGACGAATACGACCATGTGGCGAACGCCGACCTGGCGCGCGAGCAGGATGTGCTCGATCGTCTGCTTGGCCGCGCCCTTGGCAGCGTCGACGAGCAGGATCGCGCCGTCCATTTGCGAAGCGCCCGTGATCATGTTCTTCACGTAGTCGGCGTGGCCAGGGCAGTCGATGTGCGCGTAGTGGCGCCGATCGGCCTCGTACTCGACGTGCGTCGTATTGATGGTGATGCCGCGGGCCTTCTCTTCGGGCGCTCGGTCGATCTCATCGAATGCGAGGCCCTTGCCGCCAAGACGCTTGGCCTGAACCTGCGTGATCGCAGCGGTCAGGGTCGTCTTGCCGTGGTCGACGTGGCCGATAGTGCCGACATTCACATGAACTTTACTCATTGCATCACACTCACTTCCTTCAGAGCAGCGCCGCTGAACCGGGATGATCAGACCCGGCCCAGCGGCCATTGGCATTGGCGCGCCAATTCTGTGCGGGCGCGCGTTCTCACGCGGCCCGGAACGAAAAAACCCGCCGGGCGGACCCGGCGGGTTGATGGAAGATCAAGCCCGGAGTCCGTCAGCGGCTCCGGGCGGAATGGCCGGAGCTTCTAGATTTCTGCCGCCCAAGCTGCTTCGCCTGCGCGCAGCGTTTCCGCGCGCACGTCCGGCGAAGCATCAAGGCTAAACGGCCGTGTCATTGCTCTTCCTTCCGCTCGCGCGGGCGAAACCGCGCACGAAAAAACCCTGGAGGCGGGGCCTGCCAGGGTTCGGATGAACACGGGGGAGAGGCCACGCCCCTCGCCCAACGAGAGACGCTATCGGTTGAGGCAATACGATTCTTGCGCCATCGCGAAAATCGCCCTCGCTGGTGCCAAACCATGGTTCATTGTTTCGCATCTCATCGGATCGGCGATGTAATGGCTCGCCGCAACAGTTTCAAGGCTTGCCGGGAACGCGCCCGTCCAAGCGGGGGAAGAGCCCGGCCGGAAGGGCCCCTTCGGTCACTTAGAAAGCGTCCACCTGGTCGAGATATGCGCCGTAGCCTTCGGCTTCCATTTCCTCGCGCGGGATGAAGCGAAGCGCGGCGGAATTGATGCAGTAGCGTAGCCCGCCCGCCTCTTCCGGGCCGTCTGGGAACACATGGCCGAGGTGACTGTCGCCATGGACCGAGCGGACCTCGGTGCGGACCATGCCGTGCGCGTCGTCCCGCAATTCGTTGACGTTTGCCGGCTCGATCGGCTTTGTAAAGCTGGGCCAGCCTGACCCCGAATCGAACTTGTGCGTCGAGGCAAAGAGCGGTTCGCCGGATACGACATCGACATAAATGCCGGGCGCCTTGTTGTCATCGTACTCCCCTGTGAAGGGGCGTTCGGTGCCGTTTTCCTGCGTCACGTGATGTTGGATCGGCGTCAGCCGTCTCACCGCTTCATCGTTTTTCGCGTACTTCATCATCATTACTCCATCTCGTCGCCGTAAAATCACGGGCGTTGTTCAACCGCTTGCGCAGCGGGCGAGGACACGCGCGCGCCCGCGCTGCATCAGACCGGCGCAAGCGCCGGCTGCTGCAATAGCGCGTGCGATGCTCGCGGCGGGACAGCGGCCCTCCAGGCGCACGACCTCTTCGCCGTCGCGGAGCACGAGCGTGGTAGGCAAGACGCGGATCTCGAAGAAGCGCGATAGCGCCACATTGTCGAAGGCGTCGACATAGCCGAAGGCCGGGCCGGGATGGCTCGCCCAAGCGGCGGCGAAGTCGATGGCCTGCGCCATGCTCGCTTCCCCGCGCGGGGCGAGGAACATGATCGCGCTGACGCCGTCTTGAACGAACGGATCGAAAGCCTCTCTGCTCAACCTCTTCATGCGCGCCTCCCGAAGGCCGTCGATGAGCGCGCCATCAGCGCTGCGCGGCTTTGGCCCGGTTCAATGTTGGCCCTGCCCTACAATGATGAGCGAGGCCGGCAGGAAGCGACATTGCACAATCGTATCGGCAACACCTTCGCGTCGGACCCCGGCGGCGGACCGGAGTCGAAAACCGATACCAAAGTCTCACTGGACCCCGGCGCCCGGCGTCATGCTACGTGAATGCGCCCGCATCCTCCGGCGCGGGGGCAAGGGGCCGAGAGCTGGCGCGCGCGCGCCAACTTTGGCGTGTGCAATTCGGACCATTGGACGTATGCACTAGGGCCTACCCGCTAAACCAAGCCGCGTTTCGCTTGAGAGGCCACGAGCCCCGCGGGGACGCTTCACAGAGGTCGGGCCATGAGGTCAGGTTCTGCAGAGATCGCCATTCCATCCAACATTCTTGAGAAGTGGCAGCGCATCGTCGACCTCTTGGCCAACATTGTGCACGTCCCATCGGCTGTGGTGTGCAAGCTCGAACCCCCGCACTACACGCATTACAAAGTCCTGAGTTCCAGCAACTCGGAGGGAAATCCCTTTCCCGCCGATGATGTCTTCTCGATGGATATCGGGACCTTTTGCGAGACGGTCATCAAGAGCCGCGAGCCGCTGCTTGTCGTCAACGCATTGGCAGACGATCGCTGGAAAGACGCGCCCGAACTCAAAGTGGGGATGGTCTCGTATTTAGGATTTCCCGTAGTCTGGCCCGATGGACGGATGTTCGGGACCATCTGCGTCCTTGATGACAAAGCCAATCGATACAGCGAACTCTACCAGGAACTGTTGTTGCATTGCCGGGATGTCTTGGAAGCGGACCTCGAGGCGCTGGTTCGCCTGGGCGACGAGCTCGAAGACCAGAAGGCGCATCTCAGCGAATTGTTCGCGCGCGTTCCAGAGGCGATCGTCATGGTCGATCGCGACCTGACGATCACGCGCGTCAATCCGGAGTTCACGAAGATTTTCGGCTATACCGCCGAAGAGGCGGTCGGCCGCGAGATCAAAAAGCTTGTTGCGCCGGACGATCTCAAGGAAGAGGCCGAAAGCTTCCTCTATCGGATGTTCGATACGGGGCAAGCCTTCGCCGGCGAGACCGTCCGCAGACGCAAAGATGGCGCGCGGGTGCCCGTCTCGCTTATCTGCGTGCCGGTTCCAGTCCATGACGGGGGCAAGGCTGGGTATGTGATCTATCGCGATTTGACCGATGCAAAGCGCCTGGAGGATGAGCAGCGGCGATACCACGAAATTCAGCTGGAGCTCGCCCACGCAAACCGGATCGCCACGCTGGCGCAACTCTCCGCATCGATCGCGCACGAACTCAACCAGCCGCTGACAGGCATCATGACGAACTGCAGCACCTGTTTGCAGATGCTGACGAGCGATCCCCAAGACCTTGACGGGGCGCTAGCGGCCGTGCGGCGCACCATGCGGGACGGCGAGCGCGCTTCGCAGGTCATCAAGCGGCTGCGCGCTCTGTTCAGCAACAGGGCGCCGTCGATCGAGGCGATCGACCTCAATGAGGCGACGCGAGAGGTGGTCGCGCTCTCGCTTGGAGAACTCCAGAACGGCGGCGTGGTTTTGCGGACTGAACTCGCCGAGGACCTGCCGTGCGCGTCGGCGGACCGTGTGCAGCTGCAACAAGTCATCCTCAATCTCATCCGCAACGCATTGGACGCGATGAGCACGGTGAACGATCGCCCCAGAGACCTGCTGATCAAGACCGAGCGGGAGCAAGATGATGCCGTGCGGCTGAGCGTGAAGGACGCCGGGATCGGGTTCGAGCCTCAGATCTCGAACAAGCTCTTCGAAGCCTTTTACACGACGAAGAACGCCGGGATGGGCGTTGGACTTGCGGTGAGCCGCTCCATCATTGAGAACCATCATGGCCGTCTGTGGGCCGCTCTCAACGATGGCCCGGGCGCTACTTTTTCGTTCTCCGTTCCCAGCCAAGTCCCCACGCCCGCCCCCGACGCACCACCCTGACGCAACGCGGCGCCGCTTGGCGGAGACGCGGATCCACGGCCCTTCGACACTGGCGAGGAATACTTTGGCGCGCCAGTGACGTCGTGTTGGCGGCCGCGCAGGGCGGCGCGCGGGGGGGCTCATCGCGAGCACTCGGCAAACGTGGCCTATACCGCGATCGAAGACCAGGCTGGAGTCTTAGCCTGCGGGACGCGCGCGCCTACCAGTGACGCGCTTCCAACTCTGCGCGACCCCTTCGTTTCCGCCCGCGTTCAGGCGTCCCTCGACAGGGGCGGACGCGCGGGCGAGGCGGTTCCCGCGCACGCAAATCCGGCTGAGCCAGAGCAGCAAGATCCCTTGGACTGCACTGGCCCTCGGCCCGGGAAGCAAAACGAAACACTGACGGTCTTGATTGAGGTCAACGCGTCGCACGCGCTGCTACTATCTTACTTGCGTACGGAGCAGTGATGAACCGGCGCGCCCTTATCGGTCTTGGTCTCGGCGGCGCTCTCGCCGCGGCCGGAGGCGTTGCGACCTGGCGCGCTTTCGACGGCGATCTGCGGCGCGCCCGCGAACGGGTCCAGGGTCGCAGCGCGATTGCGGCGAGCCGGTTTGGTCCAGTCGAGTATGCTGTCGCCGGCGAAGGCCCCCCGCTCCTCATGATCCACGGCAGCGGCGGCGGATTCGATCAAGGGCTCGCTTTCGCGCGCCGTTTGGTCGAAGCGGGTCACCAGGTGATTGCACCCTCGCGCTTCGGTTATTTGCGTTCGGCGTTTCCCGGCGAGCCATCGTCGGAGAAGCAAGCTGACGCCTTCGCCGATCTCTTGGACGCCCTCGGGCTCGATCGCGTTCCAGTGATTGGCGGCTCGGCCGGCGCACTGTCGGCGATCGCGTTCGCGCTGCGCCATCCTGATCGATGCGCGGCGCTCGTGCCGATCGTGCCGGCGGCTTATGCGCCCGACCAGCCGATCCATGCCCCGCCCTCGCCCTTTGCGCGCGCAATATTCGAGCACGCGCTCCGGTCCGACTTCCTGTTCTGGCTGGGGCTCGTGACGGCAAAACGCGAACTGATCAAGACCGTTCTCGCCACCGATCCGGCGCTCGTCGATGCGGCAAGCGCGGAAGAGAAAGCGCGCGTTGATGAGATTCTCAGGAGCATCCTGCCGGTGAGCGCGCGAGCCAACGGGCTCTTGAACGACGCACGGCTTGCAACTGATCCTGCGCCTATGCCGATTGAGCAGATTCGCGCGCCAACGCTCACGATCTCGCTAGAGGACGATCTCTACGGCACGTTTGCCGCCGCCCGGCATATCGCAGCGACTGTGCCAGAAGCGCGGCTCATCTCCTATCCGACGGGCGGGCACGTCTGGGTGGGGCACGACGCCGAAATGTTCGCCGATATTGACGCCTTCCTGGGCGCGCTTTGAGTTCCGCGGTGCTGGCCTTGCCCTTTACACGCGAGGAGTTCTTCTCGGTCTTTGTGCGCTACAACACCGAGATATGGCCCGCGCCGATAATCGCGATTGTGCTCGGATTGGCAGCCATCGCCGCGCTCTGGCTGCGCCCAGCTTATGGTAGAGCGATCGTGCTCATCGTGCTGGCGTTGTTTTGGGTCTGGAGCGGCGTTGCCTATCACATCCTTTTCTTCGCCGACATCAATCCGCTGGCGTTTGCCTTCGGCGTACTCTTCGTGATCGAAGGGCTTCTCCTTGCCGCCCAAGCGCTCAGGCGATCGAAGCTTCAGTTCTCACTCGATGCGCCAAACCGCACCTGGGGTTGGGCCCTTATCTTCTATGCAGGCATCGCCTACCCGTTGCTCTTGGTGCTGAACGGACATGCCTGGCTGGCCATGCCCATGTTCGGCGTGACGCCTTGCCCGCTCGTCATCTTCACTTTTGGCGTATTCTTGTTCGCACGCCACGGCGCGCCCTGGACACTTCTCGTCATTCCGTTGGCGTGGTCGATGAT
>CAZHWA010000121.1:0-6323 GCA_964536175.1 uncultured Terricaulis sp.
GGACACGGTCGCGCAAGGCTTCGGCTCGCTCGGGCTCATGACCTCCGTGCTGAGCACGCCGGACGGCAAGACGATGGAAGCGGAGGCCGCGCACGGCACGGTGACGCGCCATTACCGCCAGCACCAGAAGGGCGAGCCGACCAGCACCAACTCGGTCGCCTCGATCTTCGCCTGGACGCGCGGCCTCGCCCATCGCGGCAAACTCGACGGCAACCAGAAGCTGATCGAGTATGCGCTCTTGTTGGAGAAAGTCGTGGTCGACACCGTCGAGAACGGTCAGATGACGAAAGATTTGGCGCTGTTGGTGGGGGACCATCAGTCGTGGCTCACCACCGAAGGCTTTCTCGACGCGATCGCCGACAATCTCGATCGCGCCATGGCCAAGGCCGCGTGAGCGACTGCGTTCTCTTGGACCGCCGGCGTCCTCGCCGGCGGCGAGCGAACCAACGAACGCAGCGTGTTCGGCTAGCGGCGTTGCGCCGGCGAGGACGCCGGCGGTCCAAGAATGCCCTCGCATGAAGAAACACCCCACCCTTTCCGGCAGCTGGAGCGGCGTCTATCGCTTTCCACGCGACGTTTGGCCGGAAGTCGTTTTCAACGTGCAGATCGAGGAGGTCGAAGGCGCCTTCACCGGCGCGCTGCAGGAGCCCAATGTCTATGGCTTCACCCCTGGCGGCGTCATTACCTCTGACATTGAGGGCGTGCGCACCGGCCAGGCTGTCGTCTTCACCAAGTTCTACGATGGCAGCGGCGGCATGACGCATGCGGTTCGCTACGAAGGCGCAGCCGACGCCGGCCTCGCGCGCATCGACGGCACATGGTCGATCCCGCGCGATTGGTCAGGCACATTCTTCATGGTCCGCGACGACGACGGCGCCGAAGCTGCGCTTACGCGCGCGGAAACGGCTGCGGATTAGCCCGATGGCCTTCACCATCCGCGAACTCCTGCCTGAAGACCGCCACGGCTGGGAAGTGCTGTGGGCCGGCTATCTCGATTTCTACGAAGCGGCCATGGATCCGGTGACGATCGAAGTTACCTGGTCGCGCCTGCTCGATCCGGATGAGCCGATGCTCGGCCTTGTCGCCAAGGACGCCGGCACGCACGAGCTTGTCGGTCTGGTGCACTGCGTGTTTCATCGCGGCACGTGGGCCATCAACGACATGTGTTACCTTGAAGACCTGTTCGTCGCCCCGGGCGCGCGCAAGCAAGGGGTGGGACGTGCGCTGATCGAAGCCATCTATGCCCGCGCCGACGCCAGGAAATGCGAACGCGTTTATTGGCTCACGCACGAAACGAACGCCACCGCCCGCAAGCTCTACGACCAAGTGGCCGAAAACCGCGGCTTCATTCAGTATCGTCGCGGCTGATCGGCCTCAGCTCAGTGCGCCCAGCCGATCCGCGCCCTGCCGCTCAAGCATCCAGCCCGGATATTCCGGCTTCAGCTTCGAGATCGCATCGAGTTTAGCGAGATCGTCGCTGGAGAGTTCGACGCCGGTCGCCGCGAGATTGTCGGCGAGCTGCGCCTCGGTCTTGGCGCCGATGATCACGCTGGTGACGTGCTTCTGGTGAAGCAGCCAGGCGAGCGCGATCTGCGCCACCGAAACCCCGCGCGCATCGCCAATCTCCTTCATGACGTCGATGATGTCATAGGCCCGTTCCTTGTCGACAGGCGGGAAATCGAACGCGCTTCGGCGCGCTCCCTCCGGCGCGCTCGTACGCGTGAACTTGCCGGAAAGGAAGCCGCCGGCGAGCGGGCTCCACGGCAGGATGGCGAGCCCTTCGTCCTTGGCCAGCGGCGCTACTTCGCGTTCGAGATCGCGTCCGGCGATCGAATAGTACATTTGCAGCGATTCAAAGCGCGCCAATCCGTTGCGCTCGGAAACGCGCAGCGCTTTGGCGATCTGCCAGGCCGCGAAATTGCACAACCCGATGTACCGCACCCGGCCCGAACGCACGACGTCGTCCAGCGCCGACAGCGTCTCTTCCAGCGGCGTCACAGGGTCGAACGCGTGCACCTGATAGAGGTCGACATAATCGAGCTTCAAGCGCTTCAAGCTGGCGTCGATGGCGTCGAACACGTGTTTGCGAGAAAGCCCCCAAAGATTGGAATTGGCGTTGCGCCGCAGCGCCTCGGCAGACGCCTCGGCCTTGACCCCGGGCGGCGCCAGCATCGGGCGTCCGTAGAGTTTGGTGGCGATCACCAATTCATCGCGCGGCAAGCCTTCGACCGCCTGTCCCAGCAAGGTCTCGGAGGCGCCGTTGCTGTAGATGTCCGCCGTATCGATGAAAGTGACGCCTTTATCGAACGCCGCCTTCACCAAGGCCGTGGCCGCGCTCCGATCTTGCGCGCCGATGACTTTCCAATAGCCGTCGCCGCCGAACGTCATGGTTCCGAGGCAGACTTCCGAGACGACGAGACCGGAACGTCCGAGTTTGCGATAACGCATGGGCGGTTTCCTCCTTGAACCGCCGGCGTGCTCGCCGGCGCTCGTGACGCGCCTCTCCTTCGACAGGCTCAGGATGACGCTACTGAAGCAACGAGGCTAGGCCCGCAATGGCGTCACGCTCGGCCTGTCGAAGCGACGACGCCATCATCGTCAAACGCCGTGTTCGCGAAACCAGGCCAGCGCGCGCCGCCAGCCGTCGGCGGCGGCGTCGGCATTATAGCTCTCGCGATAGTCGGCATGAAAGCCGTGCTGCGTGCCGGGATAGACGATGATTTCCGAACCCGTGGGGTTATCCGCCGCCATCAGCGCCGCGCGCATCTGCTCCACGCTTTCCAGCGGAATGCCGCGGTCGTCCTCCGCATAAAGCCCGAGCACCGGCGCATGAACGGTCGCGGCGATATCGTACGGCCAGGGTCTCGCTTCCTCCGCGCCCCAGCCGCCCGGTTGCGGGCGCACCAGCCGCCCGTACCACGCCACGCCCGCCTTCACTTCCGGCACTTGCGCCGCGGCCATCCACACCACCGTGCCGCCCCAGCAGAAGCCGGTAATGCCGATGGCCTCGCCATTCACAAAGTCTTGCGCGCGCAGCCATGCGACGGCGCCGCGCGTGTCGCCCATGACCTGCTCGTGGTCCGCAGTGGCGACAATCTCACGGATCTGCGCAAAATCGCTGAGCGGGGCGGGATCGCCCGCACGATCGAAATAATCCGGCGCAATACCGACATAACCCTCGCGCGCAAGCCGCCGGCAGACATCCTTGATGTAGTCGTGAATGCCGAAAATCTCGTTGACCACGATCACTGCGCCCTTTCGTCCCGGCGAACTGGGACGAGCGACATACGCAGGCAAGCTGTAGCCGCCCTCGCCGGGGACGCGCACGTCCTCGACGATTAGCTCGTCGCTTGGCGTCGCCACCGGGCTCGCGCAGGACGACAGCGCCGCCGGCGCGTAGCCGGCAAAGAAGAGCGAGGCCGCAATGCTGCGGCGCGTTGGATCGAAGTTGCCTTCGGGCCTCAGCAATCTCATGGGTCCCCTCCCTTGCAGCGCCGCGCCTGGACACCCCGCGCGGTCTTGCAGTCGATGTGGGTCAGCGGCAGTCTCAGCGCCAGAAAAAAGTGAAGGGGGACGATCCATGCGCCTGTTTGCCTTGGCCGTGTTTGCGGGCGCTGCAGCCCTGACCGGGCCTGCCGCCGCGGCCGGCATGCCCTTTGACCCGGAGGCGGCGACCCGCGCCTGGCTCGACACAATGGGGCCGGAAGCCACCGCCCGATCCAACGCCTATTTCGAGGGCGGTTATGTCATCGATTTTGCCGGCACGGCGCTGTCGATTGTCGTTGCCGGCGTGTTCCTGGTGTTCGGCTGGGCGCGCGGCGTGCGCAGCTGGCTCGAGCGCACGCTGAAAGCGTTTCCGCTGGTCGCGTTCGGCACGTCGTTCTTCTACCTGCTCGTGTCCTCGGTGCTGACGTTTCCGTTCGCGTTCTATGTCGGCTTCGTGCGCGAGCATCGCTTCGATCTGTCGACGCAAACCCTGCCGGAGTGGTTTGGCGAACAGATGATCGGCCTTGGCCTCTCATTGGTCATTGGCTCGATCTTCCTCACTTTGCTTTATCTGATCGTGCGCGCGGCGAAGCAGACCTGGTGGATCTGGGGCACCGCGATGACGAGCCTGTTCGCCGCCGTGTTGATTATGGCCGGTCCCGTCTTTATCGACCCGCTGTTCAACACCTACACGCCGATGCCGGAGGGCGAGCTCAAGCAATCCATATTGCAGATGGCGCAAGCGAATGGCGTGCCGGCCGACGACGTGCTGGTGTTCGACACCTCCCGTCAGAGCAATCGCATCACCGCCAACGTCGCCGGCCTCTTCGGCACAACCCGTGTCGCCCTCGGCGACAATTTGCTGGAGCGCACCAGTCCTGAGGCTGTGCGGGCGGTGATGGGCCACGAGCTTGGTCATTACGTGCTCGGCCATATTTACTCTCTGTTGCTCATGATGACGGGCATGATCGTCATCATCTTTGCCGCGGTGCATTATGGATTCCGCGCGCTGGCCAAAAACGAGCGCTGGGGCATTCGCGACATCGCCGATCCTGCCGGCTTGCCGCTGATTTTCGGCCTTATCGCCGTCATCGGCCTCGTCATGGCGCCGATCCAGCGCAACATGATCTATTTCCACGAACAACAGGCAGACATGTTCGGCCTCAACGCCGCGCGGGCGCCGGACGGCTTCGCCGAAGCGGCAGTGCTGCTCAGCGAGTATCGCAAGATGGAGCCCGCCCCGCTCGAAGAATGGTTCTTCTACGACCATCCCTCCGGCTGGAATCGCGTGCACAACGCCATGGTCTGGAAGGCCCACGAGATCGCAGCCGGGCGCCTACCGGCCTCCGCGGGCGGGCCTCCGCCCGGATGGCGCCCGGATTTTGTGGTGACGCGCGAGCGCGCGCCTAGACCGGCGGCGTCACCCGGCGCAGAGTGAGATTGATCCGCCCGCCTTTCGGCAGCAGCCGCGAGGTGCCCGGCAGAACGCGGTCAACGCCGTGATAGGCGCGCCGGCTGGGGCCGGCGAGCATGCATACATCGCCCGAGGCCAGCCGCACGCTGCGCGTGGGATCCGAGCGCAGACTGCCGCCGATGCGAAAGATCGCTGTGTCGCCCAGCGAGATCGACAAGACGGGCGCGTCCCAGGCCTCTTCATCGCTGTCGACGTGCAGGCCCATCCGCGCATCGCCCTCGTAAAGGTTGACGAGACACGCTTGCGGAGGCGCCGGATAGCCGGTGAGTTCGCCCCATAGCTCGAGCGCTTTGGCCGGCATGTCCTGCCACGGCTGACCGGTGTCCGGATGCGTCTCCTGGTAACGGTAGCCGCGCTCCTTGTCGGTGACCCAGCCGAGCGGGCCGAAATTGGTCATGCGCACGCGCATCGGCCGGCCGGTCTTGGGCATGCGCGGGATGAACCATGGGCCCCCTTTCAGCCGCGCGAACACCGCATCGCGCAATGCCTCCTGCTCGGCCCTGCCCAGCAGGCCGGGCCAGAGCCGGAAACCGTCGAGGTCCGCGCGGGTCATGCCAGCGGCCTATCCCGGCATTCGGTTTCTTTTTTGTTCCCGGGGGTCCGAAAGGGCGGCGCGACTCGGCCTATGCCCATGCGGCGAATGCGGATAGGCGGGGACGAAAGCCTTGCACGGCGTAGGCGATACACCACATGAACCCCTGAACTTGCGGGCCGGCGCTTGGATGGGGGCGACGGACCGCTCAACCAACCAAGACGAGGCAGGACGCGCGCTTCGGGGATGCCAAGTAATGGGTCCGAAAGGCCGAACCCGCGCCGCTGAAAGAACGAGGACAAGAACATGGGCAAAGTGATTGGCATCGACCTGGGCACAACCAATTCGTGCGTCGCGGTGATGGAAGGCGGCGCCCCCAAGGTCATCGTCAATGCCGAAGGCTCCAATACGACGCCTTCGGTCGTGGCCTTCACCGAAAGCGGCGAACGCCTGATCGGCATTCAGGCTGCGCGGCAGGCCATCACCAACCCGCAACACACCTATTACGCGGTCAAGCGGCTGATCGGCCGCGCCTACGACGACCCCATCACCAAGAAAGACGTCGAGCTTGTGCCATACAAGATCGTGCGCGGGCCCAACGGCGATGCTTGGATACAGGGCCGCGACAAGCAGTACGCGCCCTCCGAGATTTCCGCTTTCGTGTTGCAGAAAATGAAGCAGACGGCCGAAGACTATCTCGGCGAACCGGTCACCCAGGCCGTCATTACCGTCCCGGCCTATTTCAATGACGCCCAGCGCCAAGCCACCAAGGACGCCGGCCGCATCGCCGGCCTTGAAGTGCTGCGCATCATCAACGAACCGACCGCAGCC
>CAZHWA010000122.1:0-6319 GCA_964536175.1 uncultured Terricaulis sp.
CCATATCCATGAGCGACCCTCGTAAGGCGTCCCGCGCTGACCTCCATTGCGGCCGATCAACGTGGCATGAGCGATGTTGTGCCTTTGATTTAGTGTAGCGCCCCGGGCACACAAGGGATCACGCGGGTCCGTGAGGCAAGCCCGGTGAGGAGCGCCGGCATCGTGCCGGCATGCACCGCCGCGCGTTAGTTATCGACTTGCCGGCTGGAAGCCGGCCCCAGCGACTGCGAAAACCACGCGGGTCCGTGGGGCAAGCCCGGTGAGGAGCGCCGGCATCTTGCCGGCATGCACGCCGCGCGTTTGTTATCGACTTGCCGGCTGGAAGCCGGCGGTCCCCAGCACCTCGTATTAACCGCGCGCCACGTACCCGTAGCGCCGGTTGCTCGGCAGCGCGCCGGACTGACGGTGCGCACGCTTCTGCTCGGTGAGCCGATCCGTACGCCAGGCTTCGCGCTCGGCGGCGCTGATGTTGTAGAGCCGCGCATTGTTGTCGCCGAAGATGGCGCGCTTGACGGGGCTGTTCGCATCGCCCAGCGGCGCAAAGCCGTGCGCGGCGCGCATGTCGTCGGGAATCTCCAGCCGCCGCAGGCCCTCGATCTGCCATTGCGGCGCGCCGGTCCACACTGCATCGGTGCCCCAGCAGACATGATCGGCGCCCAGGCCCTTGATCAGGATGCCCACGATCGCGGCGCAAACCCGCGGCTCTGAGATCAACGTCTGCGCGAAAATCTGGCCGAGATCGGCATAGACGTTGCTGACGCCATGTTGCGCCGGGATGTCCGCGAGATCGCTCACCCATTCGAGCCGGCCGGTGCGTTCGAATTCGGCCAGCGCCTGTTCCGGAGGCCCCAGCCGATAGGCCGAATGGTAGATGATGAAATTGAGCTGTGGCCAATCCTTCGCCGCCTTGGCCACGTCGCGCACGTCCGCATAGGGCGCAAGATGGGGAAAGCGCTCGTCCAGCGCGCGCGACCAAAGCCCTTTGTGCACGCAGACGTTCTTTACGCCCGCCGCCGCGATCCGTTCATAGCCGCGGTAGGCGACCTCTTCGTCGTCCATGCGCCAAGGGTAGCGGGCGGTGTCCTTGTGGGTGTTGTCGCCGACCGTATAGCCCTTGACGCTGTCGGGCCGCAGTTCGAGCGTCGCCTGCAAATGCTCCAGCCAGCCCGGCGCGCCAGGCGTAAAGATGGCGTGCGTCATCAGCCGGCGCGAACCGGCTTCGTCGTTCACGCGCGTGCGCGCTTGCGCCATCTGCTCGTTGGTGAGGAACCAGTCTTCGGGAATGTCGGAAGGCGCCGAGGAGATCAGCGCGATCTTGGTGTCGCTATCGAGGAAGATCTCGCGGCGGTAATTGTCGAACTTCAAATGCTCGATGGTCTGCTCGCCGCCGAGATCGGGATTCCAGCCCTGGCGGCCGACCGCTTCGCGCATACGCACGAAACCAAGAAGGCGCGTGTCGTCGCGCAGGAAATGCGTGTGCATATCCATGATGAACTGGTCGGCCAGCGACTCCGCGCGCGCATTGGCGAGATCGGGATCGCTGGCTTCACGCTCGTCGGTCACAAAGGCGCAGCCATAAGTGGCGTTGAGGGCAAGGAACGCGGCGGCCATGCCCATTGGCGTGCCGAAAAAATGCCGCCGCGAGAGGCCGTGCTGCGGCGCGATCTTCTCGGCCAGCGCATAGAGGCGCTCCTCCGCCTCGCGCTGCCTTTCGGTTTGGGGCGGTGGCGCAAATTCGTCGCTGGATACGATCTGCGTCGGCAGCGGCGTGCGCGGCAGCACCTCTTCGGCCCGCTTCAGCTTGGCTTTGTCGTCGTCGCTAAGGAACTTCACGGCGGCTCTCCCTTCGCCGGGAGCCTAGGCAACTCGGACGGACGGCGCATCCGCAAATCGATCGCCGCAGCAGGCGGCGCTGCTCAACCGCCGGAAAAGCCGCCGAGATGCCAACCAAAGAAGAGCATGCCAATGATCGCCACGGCGACAATGCCGATGATGATGCGCTTGGCCAGCTTCAGCGCCACCCAAACGACGATCCCGAGCAGGACCAGCCCGAGGATGCCGTCGAAAGCGGACCAGTTGATGTCCATCGTGCTGCTCCGCTGGACGAGCTCAGTGCGCCATCAGCAAGGGAATGTCGGCGGTGCGCAGAAGTTCGCGCGTTGCGCCGCCGAACACAAGATCGCGCAAGCGGGAGTGGGCGTAGCCGCCCATCACGATCAGGTCAGCATTGAGCGCTTTCGCCTCCTCCAGAATCGCCGCGGAGGGCGAGCGCCCCATACTGTCGACGTTGCGCACTTCGGCCGGCAGGCCGCGTCGAGACAGATGCGCGGCGATCTGCGCGCCCGGCTGGTCGCCATGGCCGAACATTTTCGGTTTGGCGTCCACGGTGACGACGGAGATTTTCTCCGCGGCGTCGAGCAGCGACTTCGCTTCGGAGAGCGCGCGGGTCGCCTCGCGGCTGGCGTCCCAGGCGACGACGACGCGTTTGCCGATGCCTCTGCCGGCCCAGCCTGGCGGCGCGATCAGCGCCGGGCGCCCGGAATGAAACAAGACGCCTTCGACGATTTCCTCGCGCAGGTCGCCGCCCGGCCCGTCGCTGGGCCGGGTCATGATGGCGACGTCGGCATAGCGCGCGTGCACGGCGGCGACGCGGCCCAAGTCGCGCGACAGCGCTTCGGCGTTGCGGAAATCGACATCGAGCGCCGACGAGCCCTTGAGCCGCGCCTCCACCTTCTTCCGCTCGGCTTCAGCTTCCTGCCGCGCCCGGCCGAGCAATTCGGCCCACACGCCGGCCACAACGGTCGGTTCATAAGCGAGCGGCTCGTCCGGCAGCGGGGTGAGGAAAGCCGCCCCCAGATTGCACTCGGCGCATTGGCCCACCAAAGCTTCGGCCAGCGCCAGCGCCGGCTCATCCAGCTGCGCCTCGGTGACGATGACCAGAACATCCTTCCAGCTCATGAGAAGCCTCCGCACGCACTATAGGCCGGCTGGGCCCGCCGGACCACAATCGGCGCCAAGTTTGCCGGCCGCACTTGAAGCGGCTTTGCGCTTGCGCAAAGTCGACGCGAACAAGGAAAGGCTGGCTTCATGACTTTGCGGACCGACGCTTTTATCGATGGACAATGGCGCACGGGGGCCAGGCGCTTCGCTGTCTACAATCCGGCCAACCAGGAGCGCATCGCCGAAGTTCCCGATCTCGGCGCGACTGAGACCGAGCAGGCTATCACCGCCGCACACGCGGCGTTTCCGGCCTGGGCCGCCAAGTCCGCCAAGGAGCGGGCGCAGATCATGCGCGCCTGGTTCGATTTGATGATGGCCGACATCGACCGCCTGGCGCGGCTCATCTCGCTGGAAGGCGGCAAACCGATCGGCGAAGCCAAGGGCGAAGCCGCCTATGGCGCGAGCTTCATGGAATGGTTCGGCGAAGAGGCCAAGCGCGCCTATGGGCGCGTCATTCCGACGACAACTGCAACACGCCGCTATCTGACGCTAAAGCAGCCGATCGGCGTCTGCGCCGCCATCACGCCGTGGAATTTTCCGATGGCGATGATCACGCGCAAGGCGGCGCCCGCGATCGCCGCGGGCTGCACCATCGTACTGAAGCCGCCGCAGCAGACGCCGCTGACGGCGCTGGCGCTGGCCGACCTCGGCGAGCAGGCCGGTCTGCCCAAGGGCGTGTTCAATGTGGTGACGACATCCGACGCGGGCGCGGTCGGCAAGGTGCTGTGCGAGAGCGAGCTGGTGCGCCACTTCTCGTTCACCGGCTCGACCGAGGTCGGCAAGAAGCTAGGCGCGATGTGCGTTGGCTCGACGGTGAAGAAGGTTGCGCTTGAACTCGGCGGCAACGCTCCGCTTCTAGTGTTCGCCGACGCCGACCTCGATCTTGCGGTAAAGGGCACGATCATGTCGAAGTTCCGCAACGCCGGACAAACCTGCGTCTGCGCCAATCGCATCCTGGTCGAAGACGCGATCTACGACGCCTTCTCCAAAAAGCTCGCCGACGCCGTGGGCAAGCTGAAGGTTGGCCCCGGCGATCGCGAAGGCGTCGAGGTCGGGCCATTGATCGACCAGAAGGCCATCGAGAAAGTCGAGCGGCTGGTGGGCGAGGCGCTCGCCTCCGGCGCTACGGCGCTGACCGGCGGCAAACGCCATGACGCCGGCAAGCAATTCTACACCCCCACCGTGCTCGCCGACGTGACACGCGAGATGCGCGTCAACACCGAGGAGATTTTCGGCCCCGTCGCGCCGCTCATCCGCTTCAAGAGCGAGGATGAGGCCGTGAGCATCGCCAACGACACCCCGTTCGGCCTTGCGTCCTACTTCTTCACCAAGGACGTGCACCGCGCCTGGCGCGTCGCCGAACGCATCGAGTCCGGCATGGTGTCCATCAATGACGGCATCTTCTCCAACGAAGTCATCCCCTTCGGCGGCTGGAAGCAGAGCGGCTTGGGACGTGAAGGCGGCGTCGAGGGTTTGGAGGAATATCTGGAAACGAAGTTCGTGAATTTCGGGGGCTTTGCGTGATCGGCGTCCACAGTACGATCTACAAGTTGTTGTGGTCGTCGTGCTTGTTGCTGGGGCTTCTGCTAATAGCGCCCGCAGTCAGTCTCTTATTGATGGTCAGCACCGGAACGAGTGTTGTGCTCGTTAGCCCCTCTGCACCGCTCGCGCTCAGCGCATCTATCGTCATTGGGCTATTCCTAATTTGGTTTTCAGTTCGGCGTCTGGCCCATCCTCTGAAGGCGAACGGCGGCGGTTCTGAGTAACCAAGTCGCCTACGTCGATGTCCTCGGCGCGATCAGCGGCGGCAAGCGCAGCGTGCGGCGCACGGGGCCCGAAACCGGGGCGGCGCGGATACGTTGGCCCCGAAAGGAGGCTCATCCCATGCCCAACCCGCGCGAACCCGGCTGGAGCCGCGACCAGGATCTGGAAAAGGCCAGAGGGCTGAAACGCCCGGCCGATGCGGAAATGGACGCGACCGATCGCAGTGACGATCCTAAGCCCGACGAACACATCGATTATCCGGCGGATGTGGATGACGACGCGGACCAGCCAGACCGCGAAACGCTCGCCGACTCCGGCCAATAGGCGCTCAGCTCAGAGCGCGTCTCAGATCGGCGCGAACTCCGGGCCCATGGCGGCAAGAGCGGCCTCATCCTCGTCCGCCGCCAGCTCGAACGAAGAGCAGCAGCGGGCGCAGTAGGCGATATCGCCGACAATGGTGCGAAACGTGGACCGGCGCCGTTGCAGCGGCGTCTGGCAGGTCGGACACGGCTCGCCGATCTTCTTCTCGAGCATGGGTCTCAACTCCGGTCCTTCACATTAACGACGTAATGCTGAACAAACCCTTTCGCTGCGGTAGTCAGCACCGATCTAACACTGCAGATGCGCGCGGGGTCCACCGCAGACGCGTGTCCACAAAGTTGTGATCTCCCCCGCGCCCGTTTGGGGCGAATTGCGGCAACCGCGCAGCGAGAATGCGTTGCTTCGCGCCGTACGCAACCGGCAAACGCACTAATCTGAGCGCTTCGCCTTCGAGCGTGGCGCCGCGAGCGCATGCGCGGCCTTCAAGGCGGAATGAACCAGCGATTCATCGGCAACTTTGAGATCGCAGCGGCTCATGCCCATGCGTCCCCATCCGCCCGGCAGCGGCGCGATCGCTTCGGGCGCCTGCTCGCAGAAGAATTCCTGCGTCGGCGGATCGAATATCAGATTCACCGCCGCTTCGCGCGGCGGCAGCGTCGCGAAGATTTTACGCTTGGTGCGAAAGGCCGGCCGGTCGACATGCGTCACCTCCGCAGCGCCCTCCAGCGAGAGCGCCAGTTTGCGCACGCGTGCTTTGGTGACCGCCATGCGCTATGATTATCGTGTCATGGCGGCCGAGCTCAACCACACCATTGTGCATACGCGAGACGCTGAGCGTTCGGCGCGATTCTTATCCGAGATTCTAGGTCTCCCGCCGCCACGCCGTTTCGGTCCGTTCACGATCGTCGACACCGCCAACGGCGTCAGCCTCGATTTCTGCTCGACCGAGGAGGAGTTCATCATCGAGCACTATGCTTTTCTCGTGAGCGAAGCGGAGTTCGATGAGATCCTGGCGCGCATCGGAGAGCGCGGGCTCGACTTCTGGGCCGATCCGCGGCTGGCGCGCATGGGCGAGATCAACCGCAACGACGGCGGCAGGGGCTGCTACTTCAAGGACCCTGACGGCCACGTCGTGGAAATCATCACGCGCCCCTACGGCTCGGGCGGCGCCCATCGCTAGTGTGACCGGCGTCACGGCGGCAGGGCTAAGCGGGGGTTACCTTCTCCTCATCGA
>CAZHWA010000123.1:0-6282 GCA_964536175.1 uncultured Terricaulis sp.
GCATCACCAAGACCGTTGCGTTGGCAGCGTTGATGGCCAGCACGGCCGGCGCCGCTTATGCGACCGAAGGCTGGTACGGCCGGGCTGACGTTGGCTATTCGACCGCAGGCGACGTGGATTTTGCCGGCGGCGAGACCTACGACCTGGAGAACGATTGGACCCAGCATCTTGGCTTGGGTTACGCCTTCCCGAACGGCTTCCGCTTCGAAGGCGAACTCGGCCACCGCTACAATGATTTCGGCGACGATGGCGCGCCCCCACTGGCGGATGGCAACATCCATGCCTGGACGGGCATGCTGAACGGGTTCTACGATTTCAATCGTGGCGGCGCGGTGCAGCCCTATATCGGCCTCGGCGTCGGCGCTGCGCGCCTGCACATGTCGGCAACCGATGCGTTCGCGATCAGCGAGATTCACGATCAGGACACGGTTTTTGCCTACCAGGGCCTGATTGGCGTGGCGTTCGGCATCACCGAGCAACTCGGGGTCGATGTCGGCTATCGTTATCTGGTCGCCGAAGAAGCTGACTTCGATGGCACGACGCTCGGCTTCCCGGACTCGTTTGAAGTCGATTACGAACAGCAAGCGGTGACTGTGGGCTTGCGTTGGCAGTTCGCCGCGCCGCCTCCGCCGCCGCCTCCGCCGGCCCCGCCGCCTCCGCCTCCGCCTCCGCCTCCGCCTCCGGCTGTGGCGTGCCCGACGTCGGAGTTCGTCGTATACTTCGAGTGGGACCGCTCGAACCTCAACCAGGCAGCGCTCGAGACCATCGACGCGGCCGTGAACCGCGCCCGCGAGTGCAACGTCGGCACGGTCGTGGTCGTCGGCCACACCGACACCTCCGGTTCGGCCCAATACAATATGGGCCTGTCGGAGCGCCGGGCCTCGGTGGTGCGCGATGCGCTCGTAGCCCGCGGCATCGGTGCGGGCTCGATCCGCACGGAAGCACGCGGCGAGACCGATCTGGCCCGCGCCACGCGCGATGGCGTGCGCGAGCCGCTGAACCGCCGTACGGCGGTGACCATCACCTTCCGCTAAGATCCTAGCGGACACTCAACTTGACGGGCCCGGCTGCGAAGCCGGGCCCGCTTCTGTTTGGCGGCTGGACATGCCGCAGGCCCCTCGGCATGGTCCGGCGCGTATGTCATCTCCTACATCAGAAACGGCCGCGCACCGCGATTGGAGCGCGGGCATTGAGCCATTGCTGGAGCGCCTCGATGCGGAAGCGGACGCGATCGTGGCGCGCACCGAGACTTGGTCAGCGGTGAATTCCGGCTCCTACGAACTGGCCGGTCTCGCGCAGATGCGGGCGTTGCTGCTGGACGCGTTCGCCGCTTTGCCTGGCGACCTTGAACAGGTGGCGCTGGCGCCGTCACAGCGCGTGCGCGCGGATGGGGCGCTATCCGCCATCGAACACGGAGCCGCGATCCGCGTGACCGTGCGTCCGGCCGCGCCCATCCAAGTCGCGCTCACCGGCCATTACGATACCGTCTTCCCGGCGGCGCATCCGTTCCAAAAGCCCTGGCGCGAGGGCGAACGGCTGCGCGGTCCGGGCGTTGCCGACATGAAGGGCGGGCTTTCAGTGATGCTCGCGGCCCTGGCGGCTTTCGAGCGTATGCCAGGTGAAAAGCGCCTGGGTTATGAGGTGCTGCTCAGTCCAGATGAAGAAGTGGGATCGCCGGCGAGCGCTCGGCTTCTCGCCGAACTCGGCGCGCGCGCGCATGTCGGCATGACGTATGAACCGGCAATGGCCGATGGCGCGCTTGTCGATGCGCGCAAAGGTTCGGCGAATTACAGTCTGAGCGTCCGCGGCAAAGCCGCCCATGTTGGGCGCGCCTTCGCCGACGGCCGCAACGCCGTGATTGCGTGCGCTGACGCGGCGATGGCGCTCCATCGTTTGAACGGGCGGCGAGAGGGGGTCACGTTCAATGTCGGCGCCATCGACGGGGGCGGGGCGGTGAATGTCGTTCCGGATCAAGCGGTGCTGCGCTTCAATGTCCGCGCGCCGGATGCGGAGAGCGCAGCCTGGGCGGAGGCGGAAGTGCGGGCCATTGCTCAAGCGGCGCAAGCCGGCAATGGAATTGCGGCGCAGCTGCATGGCGGCTTCACCCGCGCGCCGAAGCCGCTTAACGCGCAGCAACGGAAAGTAAAGGAATGGACGCGCACGGCCGGCGCAGTGCTGGGACTCGATCTGCAATTCAGGCCGAGCGGCGGCGTTTGCGAAGGCAACAATCTGGCTGCAGCAGGATGTCCGAACATCGACACGCTCGGTCCGTGCGGCGGCGCCTTGCACAGCGATGAGGAATTCGCCTCGATCCCGAGTTTTGCGGAACGGGCCAAGCTGTCTCTCCTGATGCTGGTCGCGCTTGAGCGCGGCGCCTTTGAGCCGAAGGGTCTGCGCTCGTGAACCTGGCGGACTACATCATGCGCGCTGCGGGGCCGGAGGACTTCGCGGGGTTCGCCGAGCTGAGAGAAATAGCCGGTCCCGGCTTCACGAGTCTCATGCTGGACGACGCAGCGCTGGCGGAAAAACTGGCGCTTTCCGAGGAGAGCTTTGCCGCGGAGATCGCCGCGCCTGGAGCTCAGCGCTACTTCATCGCGCTTGAACATGCGCCGACCGGCGCGCTGGCGGGATGCGCCGGCGTCAAGGCAACGATTGGCGAGCGGCCGCCGTTCTTCAACTTCCGCATCATCACCGAGGCGCAGTTCTCCGCTGTCGTCGATCGACGCTTCGACATGGACATTCTGATCGGCGTCAACGATTTCACCGGGTGCACAGAAGTGGGCTCGCTGTTTGTGCGGCCCGAACATCGCGCCGGCGGCGTCGGCCGCGCTTTGGCGCAAAGCCGCTACATGCTGATGGCCACGGCGCCGGAGCGATTCAACGGCCGTGTCGTCTCCGAGTTGCGTGGCGTTGTTTCGCCGGACGGTCTCTCTCCGTTTTGGGAGGCGGTTGGGCGGCACTTCTTCCGGATGGATTTTGCCGAGGCGGATGCGCTTTCGGCGACAACCGACAATCAGTTCATCCTGGATCTCATGCCGCAACATCCGATTTACATCGATCTGCTGCCGCCAGAGGCGCGCGCGGTGATCGGCAAGTGTCACAAGGATGGCGAGGGTGCGCGCCGGCTGCTGGAATGGGAGGGGTTCCGCTTCTCCAATGTCGTCGACATTTTCGACGCCGGTCCGCTGTTGAGGGCGCAGCGCGATGACATCCGCACCCGGCGCGAAGCGAGGCGCGTGCGCGTCTCGGCCGGCGCCGGCCCAGGCCGCCGCGGCCTGTTGGCGACGACTCAGCCGGCCGGATTTCGCTGCGTTTCGGTGCGCGCGATGGTGACGGACGGGACAGCGGAAGTGGAGCCGGCGGCGCTGGCGGCCCTCCACTTGAAGGACGGCGATGAAGCGCTGATCTGGGTAAGCGATGCGGACTGAACTCTATATCGACGGCGTCTGGCGCGAAGGCGCCGGCGAGCGCTTCGCCTCACACGATCCGGCGAACGGCGATAAGGTCTGGGAAGGGCGTGCAGCCAGTCCGGACGACGTCGCCGAAGCGATGGCGGCGGCGCGTCTTGCGTTCGCGTCATGGTCGCGCCGCCCGCTTGAGGAGCGCATCGCAATCGCGCGTTCATTCGGAAAAGCGGTTGAGCGCGGTAGCGACCGCTTTGCCCGCACGATCGCTCGTGAAATGGGCAAGGCGCTATGGGACGCGCGTGGTGAAGTGCAGGCGATGGTCGGCAAGGTCGAGATTTCGATCCGCGCGCAGGCCGAACGCGCCGGAAGCAGGCATGAGAAAACCGCATTCGGCGCGACGGCGCTGTCTCACCATGCACATGGCGTGTTGGCTGTGTTCGGGCCATTCAACTTTCCCGGCCACCTGCCGAACGGTCACATCGTGCCGGCCCTGCTCGCGGGCAACACCATCCTGTTCAAACCCAGCGAGCTCACGCCGGGCGTCGGCGCGCTCATGGTGCGCGCTTGGGAAGAGGCTGGTTTGCCCGCCGGCGTATTGAACCTGCTGCAAGGCGGACGCGAAACAGGCGCAGCTGTGCTCGATGCTTCCGGACTCAACGGCGTGCTGTTTACCGGATCGGCGCAGACGGGCGCGCTGATCCACCGCAAGTTTGCCGGTCGGCCCGACGTGCTGCTGGCGCTCGAACTCGGCGGCAACAATCCGTTGATCGTCTGGCCGCCGGTCGATGTGAAGGCGGCGGCCAACCTCATCGCTCACTCTGCATTCGCCACCAGCGGTCAACGCTGCTCGTGCGCTCGGCGCCTGATCGTCCCCGACACCGCCGATGGCGAGGCGATCTTGCAGGCGCTTGCCGATGTTGTCCGCAACATCCGTGTGGACCGCGCCGATGCAGAGCCGGCCCCGTTCATGGGCCCGCTCGTCAACGCTCATGCCGCCGACCGCGCGGTGAAATTCGAGCAGGGCCTTGCCGCGATGGGCGGCAAACCGATCGTGCCATTGAAGCGAGATGGCGCGTTCGTGCATCCCGGCGTTATCGATGTAACCGGGCTCTCGCCGCCGGACGAAGAATTGTTCGGACCTATATTGCAGGTCTATCGGGTGCAGGATTTCGATCATGCGCTCGACGTCGCCAATGCGACGAGGTTTGGACTCGCCGGCGGCCTCATCAGCGATGATGCGGCGCTGTGGGAGCGGGTAAAGCAGGAGCTTCGCGCTGGCATTGTGAACTGGAATCGGCCCACCACCGGCGCTTCAGGAGCGCTGCCGTTCGGAGGCCCAGGGCTTTCCGGCTCGCTGCGGCCGAGCGCCTACTACGCGGCAGACTATGTGGCCTATCCGGTTGCAACGCAGTTATCGCAGACAGCCGCGCCCATCCCTGCGCCTGGCCTGCCTGAATGAGCGCCGAAGAGATCAATTTCGACGGAATAGTCGGTCCCACGCACAATTATGCCGGGCTGTCGGAAGGCAATCTCGCTTCGGAACGCAATCGCGACACCATCGCACGCCCGCGCGATGCGGCGCTGCAAGGGCTCGCCAAGATGCAGCGCTTGCGCGCACTGGGTCTGGCGCAGGGCGTGTTGCCGCCGCACGAGCGCCCGAACATCGCCTGGCTGCGCGCGCTTGGCTTTGCAGGCAAGGACGGCCAAGTGTGGGAAAGCGCCTGGCGTGCGCAGCCCACAATTGCCCGCGCTGCGCTTGCGTCATCGGCGATGTGGGCCGCGAACGCTGCGACCGTATCGCCGAGCGCCGATTGCGCCGACGCGCGCTTGCACGCTTCCGTCGCCAATCTGCAGACCATGCTGCACCGAATTCTGGAAGCCGAGCAGACCGAACGCGCGCTGCGCCGGTTAATGCAGGACGAGCAGCGTTTCGCCGTCCATGGTGCGCTGCTGCCGCATGCGGCGCTCTCGGATGAAGGCGCGGCCAACCACATGCGTATGTGCGCCGCGCCGGGCGCGCCAGGGGTCGAAATCTTCATCTTTGGCCGCGCCGCATCCGAAGTCCGTATCGGTTTCCCGGCGCGCCAGACGTTGGAAGCGAGCCAAGCGCTGGCCAGGCGTCACCGGCTCGATCCCAAGCGCACGGTGTTCGCACGCCAGAGCAGCGCCGCCATCGATGCGGGCGCCTTTCACAACGACGTGGTGGCGGTCGCGCACGAGAATGTGCTTTTCCACCACGAGCATGCCTTCGATGACCAAGCTGCGCTCTACGCCGAAATTCGCGACAAGGCGCAAGGGCTGTTCGAGCCTGTATTCATCGAAGTGCCGGCGACGCAGGTCTCGCTGGAGGATGCGGTTTCCTCGTACCTGTTCAATTCGCAGCTGGTGCGGTTGCCGGGCGAGTCCGGTCTGACGCTGATCGCGCCCACCGAAGTGCGCGAGAACAACCGAACAGCCGGCTATGTGGCGGAGAAGACTGCGCGCGCTGGCGCGTTGTTGGGACGGGTCGAGTATGTTGAGGTGCGCGAAAGCATGCGCAATGGCGGCGGTCCGGCGTGCCTTCGGCTGCGCATCGTCATGACGGATGAGGAGCGCAGCGCGGCGACGGCGGGTTTCTTCCTCGACGACGCGCTGGCCCAGAAGCTCGAAGCCTGGATCGTCAAACACTATCGCCAAGAGATGGCGCCTGCGGACCTCGGCGACCCGGCTTTGATTAGCGAAACCCAAGCTGCGCTCGATGAACTGACGCGCATCCTGCCGCTCGGCGGGGATTTCTATCCGTTTCAGCGCGCCTAGTCGTCAAACGGCAGCCCAGTTCCCGGCAGCCGTCATCTCCCAGCGCGTTAATTCAGACTTTGCGGCCGCAGCTTGTACT